>PWEN01000053.1 GCA_003553505.1 Candidatus Nealsoniibacteriota bacterium
TAAGTATCTGAGATTACTGAATATATGACTTAGCCATCCTGGATTAGTTATTATGATCGTAGCCAGTAGTATCACCACTAAGATCCAGCCTTTGTTATTCCACAGCTTATTTCCAACTGTCTCCATCTCATATCAACTCCTATATTCCTTAGCTATCATCACGAAAATCCCAGCTGTTAGAAAGATGACTAAAGAACGGGTCCGATTTTCGCAAAGCCAGTCAATCCATCCATCATCATCTGTGATGGGTATCCCGTTATCCTCATCATCTTGATCATCATCTCCATCATCATTGTCATCTAGTGGGTTCTCTTCAAAAGACAGAAAGGGTTCTGTGTGTCCATCCACTATATTCCATGTATAACTATCATCAGTTTCCCCAGGCTCTACTGTTGTTATATCCCATTCATCGAATGTTGAGTATGATGTGAACTCGGCTGTCGTCTTTAGGCTTGAGCCCGTCGTGTTCAACGTTCCCGAAGTGTCGTCTGCTCCTATCAAGTCTAAATCTGGATTGATGTCGGAATTTGCATAGGAATATAGGATTTCGTCCGTTTTTCCCTCTTCGTTGTAGACTCTGCCGACCAGACCGCCGACATTATCATCTCCGGTCACGTCTCCTGTAGCATACGAGTTTTTCACCGTTCCATCCCAGTTGTATCCGACCAGACCGCCCACCATATCACTTCCGCTCACAGTTCCTGTTGAGTATGAGTTTTGAACTGTTGATGAATCACGATTGAATCCGACCAGACCGCCGGCTCTAGAATCTCCGCTCACATCTCCAGTTGAGTATGAGTTTTGAACTGTTGCTGAATTTCTGTTGCTTCCGACCAGACCGCCGACATTATTCTCTCCGCTCACATTCCCAGTTGCGTAAGAGTTGCTGACTGTTGCTGAATTTCTGTTGAGTCCGACCAGACCGCCCGTGTTCCTTTCTCCGCTCACATCTCCTGTTGCGTATGAGTTTGAGACTGTTGATGAATCACGGTTGAGTCCGACCAGACCGCCGACAGTAGTATCTCCGCTCACATCTCCTGTTGCGTAAGAGTTCTGAACTGTTGCTGAATTTCTGTTGAGTCCGACCAGACCACCCGTTGCTCGATACCATTCAGAAGTTGCACTCTTCGATACATCTACATCTTCCAGACCGACATTCTCTATAGTCGAGCCGTCAGTATAGCCGAACATCCCAGCGTTGTTTTCTTGTCCTCTGTTGATATACAGATTAGATATAGTATGACCTTGACCGTCAAAACTGCCTGAAAAAGCATTAATGCTACCAAATTCACGCCATCCGAGAGGTCGCCATCCAAGAGCTTCGCCGTCATCAGCTGAACCGCCCGTAAATTCCGTGGTCTCAATCCACTGCGAAGAATCGAAAGAGCTACCACTAGTATAACTATCTTGTAGCTGGTAATAATAATTCCCGCTTTCTTCTATATAGTCGTTCTCGGTGTACTCTTTATTCGCTTCCCACGTGCCTGTCCAGTTCAATTTATTCCAGCTTTCTGTTTCACTTGCGTTTATATCGTTCATCAAGATGTAGTGAGCGTCAAGATCATCGTTTATTGTCTGTAACTCGGTCAGATTCGTTATCTCGTATGATGTTCCTTGTACGTGTGTTGTTTCGTATAGATCTATCAGTTCGGTTCCTTGATAGATCACTATCGTATAGAAGTATTCTTCGTGTTCTTCCAGTTCTTCGAACTCTGCTTTTATCTCTAAAGTCCCGTTTCCGTCTGCTTCTTCGATTATCGTTACCTCAGCTTCGTGATCTTCTACTTCCGTTTCGTTCAAAAACTGCGTTTCGTTCTCGTAGATCTCTATATCGTACTCTGTTGTTTCGTTTAATCCTTCAATTGTTAGGTTTAGTTCTGCTGTTCCGTTCTCTATGTCTGTTGTCCACTCCTCTGTGTACGTTATTTCGCTTTCTTCTTCCTCTGCCAGCCCCAGCATTGTCGCTGGGAAGATTACTGCTCCCACTATCATGAAATCTACTACAACGAACGTTATGATCTTGATCGGTCTTTTTACCATCTTTTTTTCACCTCCTTTAAATTTCCAACTGTCCCCATCTCATATCACCCGTTAAGCTCACGATATATCAGCCTTCATCTGATGCCATTCTTGAGATTAGAATCACAAAAACCACAGCTAAGACCACTAATAGAGGATTATCCATGAGCCATTCAGTCCATCCATCATAGTCCTCTGGATCTGTGATTAATGGGGCATCATCATCATCATCACCAGTGCTAGTTGTAAAGGTCATCGTGTCGCCAGTATCAAGCTCATTACCATCAGGGGTTTGCACAACAGCTCTGAACTCATATGTGGTGTCGGGGTCTAAGTTGTCTATTGAATGGGAGAATGTGCCTGTGCTGGTCATGGTCTCTGGAGTGGTCATCTGCCAGTCTCCATTATTTGTTGTGGCATCTACACCATGTATATCAGTATCATAACTTGATAAACTATCACCGAACCACCCATGCAGATAAATAAAATCATATCTTCCATCTGCCAAATCTGCATTATAGACAGGGAAAGGTAACATGTTTCTATCCGTATCAGACCGTTCATTCGAAGTCCACTCGGTGTAACTTTTGATACTCTCCCAATCACCACCATTTCTCTCCCATCTTTCGATTCTAGCATCACCGTATGAGTCCTCTTCCACATTTTGAAGATATAATGTTTCTGGTTCATTCTCCAACATCATTATACCACCAGGTATCGATGATGCTATCCCATGTCCTAATTGTGTCACATGTTCATATTCCCACTCATCATTTGCGTCTAAACTCGCCCAATGACCTTGGATATCTAACGCATCAGGAGAACTTGCAGGTCCTTCAAATACACAAGTAACAAAAGTTACATAAGGGTTGCCTTCTTCGTCTGTAATTATGTTTCCACCTAACCAATGACCAGACTCATCATCTTCTTGGTCATATTCATGATGCCATATTACATCTAAATCTGTTGGGTCATTGATTTCATTATCACCCCAATCTCTGATATGTGTTCCGTCAGCTTCATAGTAAGATTCTTCCACGACATCAAAATATGAATAATAAACCCCTTCATGAAATCTTTCTGTTGATGTATCAGCATCGTCATGTCTATGGGTGTGTATCATATGAATATAACTGTCATCTACCCACATAGTAGCATATTCTCTTTCCCCATCTAAATCAGTCATAACATCAGTATCCCATGTTTCGCCATCATCGTCTGAAATTGAAAGTGTCTCAACCCTATTATCAGTTCCTTGGGGTCGAATATTTATTTGTAGAGCCACATCTCCATTATCCAATTTTTGAACACTGAAACTCCGACCTGTATCATAACCATTAAGAAGTTCATATGATTGTGTAGAACTGAATGATGTTACATCTTCAGGATTATCTGAAGTTCTCCACCTAATATACTCATCTTCATAAGCTGAACTGTGAATATCAACAAATATCTGTATTGTCCCATCATCTCTAAAGAAGAAAACTGGTGCAATATGTGAATCTGAATCAGTGGACTCTAACACAGGACTATGTGACCATTCATCTGTGTCATAATCATACTTAGATATCCTCTGGTCTCCCGTTGAATCAATGTATGCTATATATAAAGCATCATTATATTCCATAGCATGAGGTCTATCTCTGTGTTCATAAGTTCCGTCTTCTAATAGTTCACCGTCTATACTTTCAGGTCTATACTCAAAATAACTTTCTACTTCATCATATTCCTCTAACTTGGTCAGTTCTCCCTCTAAAGTTGCTGTGTCTTCTGTTATATCACTATATCCAACGGTCTCAACATCCATATCGTCAACCCCTAGTCCTGTTTCATAAACATTTATACCTCCCGCACCACCTGTTACATATAAACTGTCATCTGGACTCCAAGAATTAGTGCGTGTCTGGATTTCTTCATTAGTGCTAAATTCATCTAACATATCCCAAGTTTCTGTTTCTAATATCTTATTACCTACCTCGTCAACAACATCTCCCTCTGAATATATAATCCCTAAATAATCACCACTATTTGAAAAATGCGAAAATCTTTTTGCATAATCCCCTCCATAATGCTCAAGATTGTAAGTGTCCGAATCCCATATATAATAATGGTTATCATCATCAATACCGACAAAAGCTCCCACATATTCATCACTGACATCAATACCTCTGATGAGATCATCAGGGTCAATAAGCGTTTCTTCTATAACCCAATCTCCGTCATCTCCTTCTGTATAAACTGCAACATCATCAGAATCATATCTAGTAAAGACTTTACCATTCTCATTAATAGCAACATTCATAGACCAATCATCACCTGCACTCAAACTTTCAAATACTGTATAATCTGAAGGGTTTATCAAATGAACTTCATCCGTCATATCACTGACAGCAACAAACTCGCCATCAGGACTCCATTCTAAGGAATAACAGTCAGCAACACCCTCTATATTAACATGTTTATTTTCAGACCAGTCTGATGTATCTAAGAAATAGACACCACCATCTTCTCGTTCAGCTACGGCAACTTCATCTCCATCAGGAGAAAAATCAACTTCTGTAAGTTTGCCAGTTATTGAAAAGACCACTTCCTCTGAATAATAATTAGTATCATATTTATAAAGATTTCCATCATAATCGGCAACTAAAAAATAATCTCCGTCTGGATGAAACTCAATAAATCCATTGATATCATCATCACCACCTGATAGATGTTCAATGTGTGTAATGTTCAACTCACCAGCCTCAACCGTCTCAGTCGCACCGAACACCGTCAGCACCGAGAACATCATCAAGACTGAAATTAGAACGATTCCTGCTTTGTGCAGGTACGAGCCTTCTTTTTCGTCATTTTTTCTTTTTTTTCTTTGCATGAATATCATCCACCATCCACATCATCTTTCTTTGATTTTGA
>PWEN01000040.1 GCA_003553505.1 Candidatus Nealsoniibacteriota bacterium
CGTTTTAGCGGTTGTATTTGCATGATACGTGTAAGCAGATGTACCCATACTGTTGACTTTCAAAAGGTTCCTCATCACCATCCCGTCTTTGTCTATACCGCAGACCCCTCTTTCTGTCACATCATCTACGATACGACATGGTCCTTGAGAACAGATATTACATCTAGTCCCTTTTGCACAAAAGTCACACCTTACCTTTTCCATCGCATCGTATCTGTCGTGAACGTTGGTCATATCGTCTTCTTTGACCTTACCATACATCTTTTCTACTGAGTCGTGAGCGCTATACTTTTCCATCTTTTTGCACCGGGCATTGTAATTTACAGGATGTTTAAAAATATTTCGCTGTTATGCGAACGTTCGTATGTATGGGAAATAATTATAATGAACTTGCCACTTGAGTCACAATCGATGAGTGATCTTGTTAAAGAACCAAGAATCTTCTCTAACGATTCTGGAGTTGTGATCATCGAAAGTAAAACAAAAAATCGGATAATAGACATATTGAAAGAAGGAGAGAAACACGCCTCTCAGATAAAGGAGGAATTGGGAAAAGCAAAATCCACCACATCTGTTCATCTTTCTGATCTGAAAGATCTTGGAGTTATAGATGTAAAGGAAGATTCCGAAGATGAGAGAAAGAAAATATTCTATCTTTCTTCTCAATTATTGGGTAAATCTGAGCATCCACAAGATGAACATTATCATGATATCTTAGATAATTTAAAAGACTCCAGCGGTAAAAGATACGAGTTTCTCAAAGGGCTATTTCATCTCTTAAGACACGGGTTGGATTCTTTCGGTTTAGATGTGCATCCTGCCTTGAAAGAGATCGGTAGAGACGCAGGAAGGGCTATAGGGGAAGACATGTCTGTGAATAATAGAGATGAACTTTTCAGAGAGATCAGTGATTTTTGGGAGTCCACAGGTTTGGGTAAGATGAAAGTCAAGGAACACAAAGAATTGATCGTCAGGGAATGTTTCGACTGCTGTGAGATGCCAAAGATCGGGCACACTCTCTGTTCTCTCGACGAGGGTATGTTAGAAGGGGTTATTGAAGCAGCATTGAATGAAAAAGTCGAAGGGGTTGAGGAGGAATGTCACGGTTCCGGCGCGGATCACTGTATGTTTGAGATAAAATGGGAATAGTGTTATCTCTTATCAAGGATATTCAATTGTAAGAATAATAACAGAGAGGCCGTGGTCGAGATCAAGGAGATGATCAAGAGTGCCGTGTTCAAACTGAACATTACTCTTCAAGAGCTTGAAAAGGGAGATGGAACAGATATACTACTGGAAAGAAAAGAAGGAGGAAAAGAAGATCTCTTTTCCGGTAACAGAGAGTGCTTTGACAGATGTAGTGCTCGCGATCGACAAGGAGAGTGGTGGCGATGAGTGATTCTAAGATATCCGATCAGAAAGATAATTCTAGGGAACTTTCGGAGGTTGTAGAAGAATACGATCTTCAGCCATTATCTGTAAAGATCCGCAGGACTACGTCCGTAATGATAATGAGGAGAAACGGATGATACCCTGCACGTCCGAGGATCGAGGGGACGGAGTTCTGAAGAAGCTAAGGTAAACGTCTATATCTGGCAAAGACTGGACCTCTTCTAGAGGGGCGATTTACCTTTAAGCGATAGAACAGCCTAAGATATAGGATTTAGAAAAAAAACAAGAGGGAGGTTATCGTGATGTGATAAGGGGTGATGCCCTCGGACTCCCTACGAAAGAAAAAGGGAGGGAGGGTGATTATGGTCAGACATTATAGCTTAGGTATGTAGGTAATTGTATAGAGATGCAAGTAGTATATGGTATTTTTGCCGTTATTGGAAGATAATAGAATGATGATTTGAGTCTACAATTACTGTAATCTCGACTAGGATAGGAGCAAAAATATTTTGTAAAGAGCTTTCATTTTATATTCCTGTTCTCGGGAATTGAGTAGATTTGGCGATCCCTCTAGGTCACTCGAAAAGCTCTGCTTTTTTACGGGTCCCCGTGCCCCTTCGGTTTATTTTTTATATGCTATTTAATTTTTGCAAATATTATTCTTTAGAGAGTCTCTCTTGCATAGATTTTTCAATTGGTATTAATAACTTGATAGGGTAGATAGAACTCTACGGTATCAAAATCATCTTCTTTCCTAAGATATTTATATCTACACACATATATGATTAGCAATCTAAAAGAGGGAAATGAGATGATGAAGAAATTGTTTGTAGCTGCTATCACCTTCTTGCTGCTGTTCAGCGGTATGCTGGTGGCGGTCGGAGGCGAGGTTCAGAATGAAGAGCGAAGTGTAAATGATGAAACTGATTTGGTAGAGTCGACTGATTCGTTCGTTTCTACATGGAATACCACGAATTCAGGTTCCACCGATAACGATCAGATACAGTTACCTCTTGAAAGTGGCGGGAACTACAACTTTACGGTTGAATGGGGTGACGGAACCAATAGTCACATAACTGCGTGGGATCAAGAAGATGTTACGCACACCTATCCCGAGTCGGGCGAATATACTATTTACATAAACGGGACCATCGAAGGCTGGTCGTTCGATGACGAGGGAGATGCGGAAAAGATCACCGAAATATCCAACTGAGGACCATTGAATTTTGGTAATTCTGGCGGTTACTTCTACGGCTGTTCCAATCTGACGCTAACGGCAACAGATGCACCTGATCTGAGCGATACGACCACTATGAGAAACGCCTTCAGTGGCTGTGAAGACCTTGGAAGTGACGGTAATATGGATGGATGGGATGTCTCAAACGTGACGGATATGACTTGTATGTTCGGCGGTTATGACCGGGATTCTCTCACACACTATACCACATCTTTTAACCAGAGTATAGGTGACTGGAACGTTTCTAGCGTGGCCGACATGAGGGATATGTTCCGTGGAGCTTCCTCGTTCGACCAGGACATAGGGGGCTGGGATGTCTCAAACGTTAAGAGCATGGGAGAGATGTTTCGTTATGCTTCTTCGTTCGACCAGGACATAGGGGGTTGGGACGTTTCTAGCGTGAAGGGGATGACGAGAATGTTCAATGGTGCCTCGTCATTCAACCAGGACATAGGCAGTTGGGACGTCTCCAATGTGACGAGTATACGGAGGATGTTTGGTGGGGCTTCCTCGTTTAACCAAGATATAGGCAGTTGGGATGTCTCTAACGTGACGAGTATGTGTAGGATGTTTGGTGGAGCTTCCTCGTTTAACCAGGACATAGGAGGTTGGGATGTCTCTAATGTCACGGACATGGGTACGATGTTCATGAATGCCAAGTCGTTCAACCAGGACATAGGAAGCTGGGACGTATCAAGTGTGACGGGGATGGTGCAAATGTTCAATGCAGCCTCATCGTTTAACCAAGACATAGGAGGCTGGGATGTCTCAAACGTCACGAACATGGGAGAGATGTTCTCTGGTGCCTCGTCATTTGACCAAGATATAGGAGGTTGGGACGTTTCTAGCGTGACCACCATGGCAGGGATGTTCTATGGTGCTTCCTCATTCGATCAGGATATAGGGTGTTGGGATGTCTCCAACGTAACTACCATGGTAGGGATGTTCTGGGAAGCCGATTCGTTCAATCAGAACATAGGAGGTTGGGATGTCTCCAACGTGACGGAGATGCATTTGATGTTCACAAATGCCTCGTCGTTTGACCAAGATATAGGTGGTTGGGACGTTTCTAGAGTGACGAGCATGGTAGGAATGTTCCAATCGGCTTCCTCTTTTGACCAAAATCTCGGCGATTGGAATGTTTCCAACGTTGAAGAAATGTATATTGAAGTTGATGGAGAATCGTTTGGTTTCTTAAAAGATGCTGGTCTTTCATGGCAGAATTATGATTCTCTGCTCTTAGGTTGGTCAGAACTGAACTTGCAAAGTAATTTGACCTTCCACGCAGGTGATTCACAGTATAGTAGCACAGCCGCAGATGCTAGGCAGAACATAACTGACGAGTTCAACTGGACCATAAGTGACGGAGGGCTATTATCTGGATATAATCTCACTATAAACCTTGAGGGTGAAGGAACAACAGATCCTTCTGAGGGTACTCACACCTACGAAGAAGGAGAAGTAGTGACCGTAGAAGCAACGTCCGAAGAGGGTTGGGAGTTCGTCGAATGGACGGGAGATGCAACCGGAACAGACTCAACGATAGAAATAACCATGGACGAGGACAAAGAGATAACAGCGGTCTTCGGAGAGGAATTAGATCCAGCCTTCTTTGAGGTCACGATAGACTACCCTGAAGACGGGGAAGAGGTCCTTGAAGGTGAAACTATAACGGTCGGATACACTGTTGAAAACCTAGGAGCCGTGTCCGATACTCAAGACATAGACTTTTGGATCAATACTAATCTCGCACATACAGAAGAAGTGGAACTCGACGGAGGCTCGACTCATTCCAATACTTTTGAATGGACTGCTGGAGAGCCGTATGGAGAGCGAGACTTCACTATTGTAAGCGATGATGATTCCGACAGAGTGACCATCACAGTGTTAAAAGAAGCTTACTTCGAAGTAGAGATAACCGAACCAGAAGAGGGCGAAGAGTACTTCGAAGGCCAAAGGGTGAGGGTAGGATATACGGTAGAGAATACCGGAGACGTAAGAGATATCCAAAACATAGAGTTAAATGTTGACGGAACTCTGGTAGAGACGAAAGGCGATCTGGGTCTCGAAGGCGGCGATATTTACGAAGGAGAAATCACTTGGACAGCTACAGAACCATACGAAGATCGTGTTCTTACGGTTGAAAGTGACGATGATCAAGATGATGTA
>PWEN01000039.1 GCA_003553505.1 Candidatus Nealsoniibacteriota bacterium
AATTTCTGCTCCAGCATTAAAACCAAATCCTGAACTTACATCAATAATATTAGAGAGTTCATCAAAATCATCACCGTGATAATCATCCAGAGCCTCGTCTGAAAAACTGGTATAAAATCCCCCGGCATAATAATCAACATCAATACTATGTACTTCATAGGCAAAAGGGCCGACCAAAAATAAACCGAAAACTAAAAGAAACACCAAAAAGAACTTTTTCATAAAATTACATCCCTCCCTCAAAAGGATCATCACTGCATATGTTTAATAGATAAAAATCAACAGTAATATACTATCACGACCAGTAGCATTTTTCAATAATTTTCGATGATTTTGGAATGACGATTAAATCAAACCAAAATATAAAGCTCTGATAGCAGAAAAGAAAAGCAAATCCTCCAATATTCCCTGCCCCATCCTGCTCAAATTTTTAAAAAGGTAAACCAAATGCTTAATTCTCCTCACAGTGAAAGTGAATGTTAATGATTTGTCCATGTCAGGATCAATTACTCTGTAGCAGGGCGATATACTATCCGATTCTTATCTCACCGTAGAGATCGAGAAGTTTATAATTTTATTAAGCGCCTCCATCGTTAATCATACCCTCAATATACCCAAGGCCATGTACTTCAAAAGCGAGAGACTTTCTAGCATCCACAAGGTGTAGATCAAAATTATCCTGTGAATAGGTGTCCCCGGGATAATGTATGTAGATAATGTCAAACCCAAATGTCTTAAGAAAACATAATGTTGCAGGTGGTTCAGGCTCAGTCTAAAACGGGAAAAATCGCAGGCGGTATTGCTGTAGCTTACATGTTTCCCATGAATAATCACCTACCAGCTTATGATCTCAAAGTCTATCAGCCTGGCGCTGCCGTAGCCCACCGCAGCCCCTGCCAGAACGTCGGTCGCCCAGTGCTCGTCCTCAAAGATCCGGCTCACTCCCACGAGCCCCGCCACAGTGTAGGCCAGCCAGTCGTAATCGGGGTAGTGTTCTGCTATCACGGCGGCCAGGGCGAAGGCGGTGGCGGTGTGACCGGAGGGCATGGCATGGTATGAATTGCTGGTCGTGAAATGGTCGTAATCGCTCGGCCCGGGCGGCCTGCGCCGTCCTATGATCGCCTTCATAATGTTAACCGTTATACCGGTGGTCATTATGGTGTTGAAGGCGTCGTATCTGGCCTCATCGTCGGGCAGAAAGCCCCCTATGGCCAGTGCCGATTTGCCATCTCCGAGCTTGGTGATTGCCCCCATAGCAGTGCCAACTGCACCATCATTGTGTCTAAGGGCTAAATCCCTTACTGATTCGTCAAAGCTATTAACCCCGGCACTGACAATGCCTGATGAAATCATGAAGAAGATCAGAAGAAAAATAGCTATCTTCATAAACATACTGCCAGCAACAGAGAAAGATTCACCGAAGCAATTCATGTGCTGCTACACACCTCCGGTAAAGATAATAAAAATGCCCGCCTCTACTAAAGACGGGCAGGACTTTCTCAATCACTGAATTAGGTCATAGTTCAAAAGCCATCAGACTTTTATTAGAACTGGAATGATACACCTGCGCCTGCTTCAAACTCGGTATCGCCTGGCTGATGATTAGAATCTAAAACCTACACCGCCACCGAGAGAAAATGCAGAATCAAAGTCACTGATAGTTCCCGTGGAGAAAGCAGCATCTCCCCTTATGGAAACATCTTCTGTAACCTGCTGTGATACAACTCCACCTAAATGTATATCGAATTCTGTGAAGCTAGCATCATTACTAAGTCTCTGTATACTAGCACCAGCATAGGGCTTTATGGATGTTTCCTCTTGCTCAGGCATCAAGCGGGGGGCGACATCAAAGGCTGCACTTCCTCTGATTTCAATAAAAGAATAATCACCATCCAAAGAGAAATATGCGAAGTCTGCCATAAAGCTTAATTCCTCATCAATAGCGAAATCAGCGCCACCTCTGATCCCAAACTCTTCCCAGTCAAAATTGTATACACCCATGGCATATGGTTCTATATCAAGATCAACGTCTATTTCATCATTTTCTTCTGCAAGTACTGCTTGACCGGCAAAGCTGCTTACCATAAGTAAACTCAACACTACTGCAGCTACAATTATACTTCTTTTCATTTGTTACACCCTCCTAGATTTGTACTGATATCTAGCTGTAAAAGCACCTCGTTAATGACATTCATATGCTTTTATCATTTAACAATCTGCTGTAAATTAGTTTAATAAAAGGCCCTGCTTTTGACAGCAGGGCCTTTTGATTCGTCTTCTGAGATTCGTTTTAGAAGCTGAGGCTACCACCAATGCTAGCTTCACGTGATCTGAAGTCTACATCGTCTGTTGCATCTTGATCGAACCAATCTTCAGTCCAGCTGAGATCAAGACTAGCATCGTCAGATACTTCATAGCTTACACCCAGCTCATTTGTGAATCTGTTTCCGTCAAATACTGCTTCACCATCTTTATTCACGTAAGTGAAGTCGTTGCTAAATGTTACTGCATTGTATACATACTCAGCACCAAGTGTAAGTTCCAGTGTATTCTCTTCCAGATCCTCAGCTCCAACATCTAGATCTGCAGGGAAGTCATCGTCTAATTCATCTCCATCGTGATCTGTGTCAACATCTTCGCCACTTATCATTTCATAGCTTACACCTGCATTGAATGTGACGTCGAATAGTTCATAATCCTCAACGTCTAAGCCAAATCCTATTGTCTGCTGTTCATTATCGATATCATCGAAGTCTACATTATTCAGATTGCTAATAAGCTCATAGTTACCTGTCAGTACTATATCTTCCATGACGCCAAATTCACCATCAACTGCTATAGTAGTTTCAGTTTCTTCCTGGGGACCTACATGTATATCTTCATCTAGTACGTCCTCGTGATAGTTTCTGCTGTATTCATTGAATAAGAAGCGATCTTCATCCAGCATTGAAAGCTCTACATCTACACCGCCTTCAAAGTCGAAGGCGCCAAATTCTTCGTCCTCTTCTTCATCTACTGTTGTGTAATCAAGACCTAGTGTGACGAGATCATCATCATAATCATCTACTGGCTCCCAGGCATCGGCTTCACTGTGGGTGCGCTCAAATTCAGCACTACCTGTGAGGCCTGTGATTAATAGATCCATCTCACCGCCGACCTGAACTCTGTAGTCATCGGCGTAATGACTGTAATCTACATAACCTTCTTCAAAGAGATCAATTAGATCTTGATCTACTCTCAGGTTAAATGCAAGCTCATCTCTATCAGCGAGCCCGTCTTCAAACTGGTCATAGCCAGCGTCAGTGGAATCGAATATTGCATCATTTTGGAAGTCTGCAAATGGTGCAAAGTCCTCGCCGCTCCAGCGGATATCACCGGAAATTTCTGCTAGTCCTTCAAGTTCAATGCCTGAATCAGCTGTAAAGTAGATGTCTTCATTATCGACGTCATATGCTAATTCACCGCCGAATTCAACATCTGCTAATTCTCCATCAATATCGAGGCCGGCCATGGACCTTTCTGCTTCAAGCCCGGAATCTACAACGAAACCGAGTGAAGGCTCAAATGTAAGACCCATTACATCTCTGCTCATGCTAACACCGGAGAGATAGTAATCAGTTTCTTCGTCACTTACATCCGCTACTGTTTCTTCACCATAAACTGGTGGGAAGTAACTCCAGTCAACAACACCATCTTCGCCAGCGTCTACTGTTGCTTCGCCGAAGAAGAAGGACTTATCCCACAATGGGGCATAATCTATGGTGAAGCCTTCAATATCGGTTTCATGTACCGTGCTGTCTGTCAGTGTTACTTCATTTGCATCTTTATACGCTGCATCAAGGTTATCGGTCGAGAGTGTAAATTCTGCATCGTCAAAAACCAGCTCATCTTCATCATATACTGTTACATCAAAGGTTGCTTCATAACCTTCATAGTTAACATCCAGGCCAAGGTCCAGTTCCTGAGTGAACTCACTGCTGTCAAATGCCCAGAAAGTTTCTAAATCATCGGGAAAACGTGGGCCTTCAACATATGCCCATTGTGCAGTTCTTGGCTGACCGAGTACATAAGCATCTGAACCTCCGGCATTAATTTCAATTTCCTCATTCAATTCAGGAACTATTACATCATCAATAAGATCCGCTACATTTTCTACGTCATCGTCGTCAATCCAATCCTGCCTATCAGTATCGTCTGCAAGCTGATCTGATGCTTCAGAGGTTATGGCTTCTGCCAGAAAATCTCGATAATCAGATAGGCTTGTGAAATAGTAATTCCCAGCTTCAGTTTCTGTGGCATGATCGCTAAGATCTACACCACCATAACTAAAGCCTTCAATTGGATCTTCGCTATCGGGATAGTCAGTTACTTGCCATTCTCCGAAAACTGGAAATGCACCTTCAACAACTTCTTCATGCGTGAAGTCCGCACTGTACTCGCCGCGGAATGTAACGGGATCCTCTTCCTCTTCCAGGTCCTCTACCCTCGCGTCGAGGGCGTCGATGGTGTCCTGGATGTCATCGGTCTCGGCCCAGAGTGCGTCTGTCTGGGTCTCGATGACATAGCGGAGTGCGCCCAGCTCTGCCTCGAGCTCGTCGAGCTCGCCTTCAAATTCGGCGATCATGGCCTCGACTATCTCGGTGACCTCCTCGGCCTGCTGCTCGGTGAGCTCGTCGG
>PWEN01000026.1 GCA_003553505.1 Candidatus Nealsoniibacteriota bacterium
AAGGAAAAGGTACATTCGCGTTCGCATGGGAAATGGATCAGTTGGAAGAAGAAAGGGAAAGAGGATTGACCATAGACGTCATGCATAAAAGATTCGACACGGATAAGTACTATTTCACGATCATAGACGCTCCAGGTCATAGAGATTTTGTTAAAAACATGATCACAGGTACAAGTCAGGCTGACGCTGCAGTTCTAGTAGTTGCAGCCCCCGAAGGACCGATGGCCCAGACAAGGGAGCACACTTTCCTAGCAAGGACTCTTGGTGTAGACCAACTGATAATCGCTGTAAACAAGATGGATGCAACCCAACCGGAATTCAGTGAGGATCGTTTCAAAAAGGTAAAAGATGAGATAACAAAACTCTTGAACTCCGTTGGTTACAGAAACGAACAATTCCAGATAGTACCTATAAGTGCTTTGAAAGGTCACAATGTAACACGCAGCAGTGATGACATCTCATGGTGGGATGGAGAGACATTCCTGCAATGTATCAACAACCTGAAAGCACCAGAAAAGCCGGTAGACAAACCACTAAGATTACCTATACAGGATGTATATTCCATCACCGGTATCGGAACGGTTCCTGTTGGTAGGGTTGAAACTGGTATCATGAGACCAGGTGATAAGATTCATTTCATGCCATCTAACGTAACTGGAGAAGTAAAATCTATCGAACAGCACCATGAAGAATTACCAAAAGCCGAACCTGGTGACAACGTAGGTTTCAACGTTAGGGGTGTAGGTAAGAACGATATCAGGAGAGGCGACGTAGCCGGTCCTGTAGATGATCCACCAACAGTTGCAGAAACATTCGATGCTAGAATAATCGTACTTGACCATCCAAGTGTTATAACACAAGGATACACACCGGTGTTCCATGCACATACCTCTCAGGTAGCATGTACATTCATAGAGATCAAACAGAAACTCAATCCAAAGACAGGTGAAGTCGTCGAAGAGAATCCGGACTTCATCAAGAACGGGGATGCAGCAGTTGTAACTGTAAAACCCACGAGGAATCTCTCGCTAGAAAGAGTAGAGGACTTCCCGGAAATGGGTAGATTCGCTATCAGAGATATGGGTCAAACGGTAGCTGCTGGTCAGTGTATCGATATAAACGAAAAGGAGATGTAAAAACCCATCTCCCCTTTAACCCCTTTAATTTAAAGAGGAAGTTTTTATGGCACAGAGAGCAAGGATATCATTAAGCGGTACCGATACGAAAAAGGTAGAGGAGATATGCGGTCAGATCAAACAGATCTCTGAAAGAACAGGTGTAGAGTTAAAAGGACCTATTCCCTTACCGACAAAAAAGTTGGTAGTCCCAGTTCGAAAAGCTCCTGATGGAGAAGGTTGCGAAACCTGGGAACGATGGGAGATGAGAGTCCATAAAAGGCTCATCGACATCGATGCCGATGAAAGAGCTCTAAGACAACTCATGCGTATACAGGTACCTGACGAAGTACACATCGAGATCGTACTTCGAAATTAAAACCCATTTTCTTCTTAATTAATAATACGTAACTAGATTAACATCTTTAGAATTTGAGAGTGGATGCCTTTGCGTATTCACTCACGTTCATTCGTGGGCCATAGATAGTATCAGAGCACAGCTCTAGATATCTATGCACCCACTCAATCGCAAAAGCTCATTCAAGGGCCCATAGATCAGTTCGGAAGATCGCGACCTTTGCAAGGTTGAGGCCGTGGGTTCAAATCCCACTGGGTCCATTTTTCGCTTCCCTCAAATGTCCCCTGTGGCATTTGAAAACTGTGAGGAATAAATTCCTCACGCTCGGCAATTTTCTTCGAAAATTCCCTCGTCCCACTGGGCCACTAATCATAGATTAGTGGTAAGTTAGAATACGTCAGTATTAGGACGAATAAATTTACTCCGTTCATTTATTTGTCCTTATCCTCGATATTGTTAACGATTCTAAAAAAAGTAATACATCTATTTACTAGATTTGAGGGGTAAATATAAATATGCGTTCATTATCGCCTCACTTGATAGGTGAAACATCCCATGGAAGAAGATATCTGCTCTATCGAAATAGTAAGGAACAATGATATACTAAAAGCCAAAGTCCAACTGGATAAAGGAAGATACGAGGAGTATGAGAATGAGAATATGGAGTATCTTCTAGAGATGGTCTATGACGACATCCAGATGGAAGTAAGAGAGGATTACTGGTAAATATATTATAGAGGTATATACAAACCAATTTTTCTTAAACGTTGCGTAAATTATTTTAATAGAGCTCCTATTATCATTTAACCTGTTCCTCAGGGTGGTTGATATGCCAGAAGATAAAATTAAATATTTCGCTTATGGAAGTAACCTTAATATAGATCAAATGAAGGTAAGAGGTGCCAATATCTATAGTATGGATAAAGCAAAATTACCCGGTTGGAAACTTGCTTTTACTTTTAAGTCATCAAATAGAGGGGGTGGTGTTTTAGATATAATACCTGGAGATGTTGATGATCTTGTGAAGGGAGTTGTCTACACCATCGATTTTGAGAGCCTAGAGAAACTAGATGAATTTGAAGGAAGAGAGATCCAAGATAACAGAGAAGTAGGGATTTACAGAAGACAATACATACCAGTAATTCTAGGAAATAATTGTAAAACAGTTCTTACTTACGTTGTGAATCGAATACTGGAGTATAAAAAGAAAACACATTTTCCTCCATCGGAAGAATACATAGAAACTGTGATAAATGGAGCTGAAAGCCACGATTTAGATGTTGATTATATAGATAAGTTGAAAAAGTTTCAGGACCCTGAAAAATAAAGTTAAAAGATATAATCTTAGAAATAAACATTATTTTTGCACAATCTATTTATTCAGTTGATTATTAACATTATCTGTGAGGACCATGCTCGAAAATACTGATAAATTAAAAGAGTTAGATAGTCAACACATGCTAGGTACTTTAGAAGAATTTCCGGAGCAGATAGAAAAAGTTGTTGAAAAGCTGGATATCAATTTACTACCCTTTCATCCCTCCGAGATCGTGGTCACAGGGATGGGAGGTTCTGCCATAGTGGGTGACATCTTAAAGAGTTTTTTAGCTAACCGGGTAACCATACCTATACATGTGAACAAGGATTACACGTTACCTTCTTTCGTTAACCAGGATACTTTGGTATTCGTGGTTTCCTACTCAGGGAACACGGAAGAAACTTTGAGTGCTGCCAAGATAGCACTCAAAAAAGGTGCCAAAGTCGTTGGCATAAGTTCTGATGGAGATTTGGAAAAACTCTGTGAAGAGAAAGGCGTGGTCTTCATCAAAGCTCCAGAAGGTTATCATCCTAGAGCTGCTATAGCTTTCATGTTTATACCTATTTTAAAGATCTTAACTGAGATGCTTATCTATGATTCAGACGTTGCCATTATAGACACCGTTGAAGAATTGAAAAAGTTAAGAGACAGGATAAAGTGTGAAGTTCCAACCGAAGAAAATCCAGCTAAAAGGATAGCGAAGAAAATTAAAGGTAAGATCCCGGTTATTTATGGGCATTCGATTTACAACGCAGTTGCCAACAGATGGCACACTCAGATCAACGAAAATGCAGAGGTCATGGCTTGGTACGGAGCTTTTCCAGAGATGAATCACAACGAGATAGTGGGTTGGAAAGGTGATGACAAGGCCAAAGACTTCATCCCTATACTTTTAAGGCATAAAGATGAGGACGAAAGGATAGATCGGAGGATAGAATTGACCAAGGAGTTGGTCTTCGAAAATAAATGTAGTGATATTATAGAACTCTATGCAGAAGGGGAAACCCAGCTTGCTAGAATCCTTTATTTGATCTATTTCGGAGATTATATCAGCATCTATCTGGCACTATTATATGGTCGAGATCCATCTCCGGTAAAAATAATCGACGAACTCAAAAAGAGATTGTAAAACTTATTTGAACATGCCGTCTCCTACATGATGGAGACTCTTGACGACCTTACCATCATCAGATTCGATCATGGTTACACCATCAGTCATAGCTCTACCCACGGCTAATGGTTTTTTATGATCTACATCCCTTATCCAGACCAGATCACCTTCTTGAATGTTCTTATCGGCATCTACTATACCGGGTGCCATGATATCCGCACCGTTGTAAACGAACCTTACAGCACCCATATCTACGGTAACGAAAGCACGATCGGCATCGGTTTTCAACAAACCATCTATTGTTGGGAATATCTCATCATTAAAATAGGCCGCCACAGGTTTTTTCTTCATCAATAGAACTTTGCCGTCAGGGGAATCTGCAATATCAACTCGATCATCTAGACCGAAGGGTGAATCACCGAGGTAATCTTCTAGATACTTTGAATACTCTTCAAGCTTTTTATTTTTCAAGCGGTGTTGGTTTTTGTAAGCCATCATGGGTTGAATTATTTGTGACATATTTATCCTTTGGGAGGTAGAAAACCTAAAATTTCACAATAATATCGATTAGTATAATGTTGATTATTGTTGGTCTGTTATATTCTCTCCATGGATATAAATTAAAAAGTGAAAAAAACAACAATCAAATATTAGTATTAGAAACGTTCATGGAACCTGATTGAAGACTGAGAGACATGAAGATCGACGAATTGGACATCACTGAAGATGCAAAAAAAATAATCAAAGCAGATG
>PWEN01000049.1 GCA_003553505.1 Candidatus Nealsoniibacteriota bacterium
ACCTATCCGTACGATGAATTCGATGACGAAGGTCCGCTGGAAGGCGGAGTAGAATACGACTTCGAATACGTCGAAGGTGAACTCATCGAGAACATCACTATACCGGACGAAGCGGTGGATTACTTCCCAGAAGATCAAGAGTGGAAGAGAGTGGATGAATTCATCGATCCAGAGAACAGGACCGCAGCGGTAGAAGTCACCTACGATGTGCACGAAGAACACGAGTGGCACGATGGTACAGACTTTGATGTACAGGACCTGATGTGGAACTACGCACGTGTCAAAAGACTAGGGACTGATACAGACCACGATGACATATACTATTCGACTCTAGAAGATGAGATGACGCCGTGGTGGAACAGTATACATGCGATCGAGTTCGATAGAGATGCCGGGACCTATACGGTCTGGGGTGATTACACGTTCCCAGTCGAACCTAAAGCAGGAGCACATTATTCGATAAGCGTCGAAGCGAACCAGTGGACCTACGAAGGATGGGACTTCCTCCACGAAGCAGATTACCACTACGCGGGTACAGGAGGTCAGACGTGGGTGCATCAGCTGTCACCTGCACAGATGGAGGACTTGCTCGACGAGTTAGATGGTATGCTTGACCGTGGTTACATACCGGAGTACTTGGATGCAGACAACATGCCTGCTGATCATCCGCTTCAGGACTTCGCCATGGATCTGAGCGAAGTGGAGACCCAGATAAACAGCGTGATAGATTTCATCGAAACGTACGACCACGCATTCATAGGCATGGGACCGTTCATGATCGAGGAGTACGACACAAGCGATCACTCCATGAGCCTTGAGCGGTTCGACAATTATGGATACCCAGAAGGGTATTGGACCGAGCAGTTCTTGCTCGAGAAACCCGAATTGGACTCCATAAGCGCTCCGAGAGAGGTAGCCATAGGTGATGTATTCGATATACAATCTGAAGCGCACTGGAGAAGGAATTATCCGCCACCTCGAACGCAGGATCCATTGACTGAAGACCATCTAGACGATTACCGGTTCAGGGTCTACGACGATGATAGAGATGTTGCGTTAACCGTACCTTCAACCAATATAGAGATATTCACTCACGACACATTCAGCGAGTTCGAGACCTTCGACCCGGTCGAGGTCGACGTAGAAGAAGGAGGCCACTACCGATTACAGTTCGAGGTCCAGGAAGAAGACTCACCGACCTGGGAGACCATCGGTCAAACGATAATCTTCTACAATCCGGATGTTGAACTCGATGTGTTGGACTGGGATATACCGGAAGAGGTAGATGTTGGCGAACAGGGCAACATATGGCTCGAAGTCGAAAACACCGGGCCAGACGCAGATACGGCATATATCTACGAAGTACAAGACGACGAAGAAGTAGAGATGCACTCGGAAGAGGTTCCGGCAGGCGATACGGTAGAGATAGACTTTGATCACACGTTCGAAACACCAGGATTCCATGACATCATAGTGAGAGATGAAGCAGACTTCTTCGTGAATAACCTCGGTGAAGTCGTCATTTGGGGACCTGCCATAAGCGTTACCGCTCTCGGTGTTGAGCCAGTACCAAGTGATGGTCCGCTCATGGCCGAGATATCCATCGGTTTGGAGAACGTTGGTACCGTTGCAGGAGACGTTGACCTTGAGATAGACGGCATGGTCGTGGAGACTTACGAAGTGCCTGAGGCATCTGAGATTAGTCGGACCTATACACACACATTCGACGAACTGGGTGAATACGATATCACTTTGGTCGATGCTATTTACGACGATATAGGCGAAGTGGCCTACGACATAGAAGAAGCTTGGGCGGCCACAGAATTAGAGCTGTTCCCGAGCCAGCTAACGGTTGCGGACGAAGTCGAAGCAGGAGAGACAGAGACGATAGAAGCCACGGTCCGGAGTCAGTTAGAAGAAAAT
Organism: Candidatus Nealsoniibacteriota bacterium; assembly: GCA_003553505.1. Lineage (GTDB taxonomy): Bacteria > Patescibacteriota > Minisyncoccia > Minisyncoccales > PWPS01 > T1SED10-78. Next base: position 1,924 of record PWEN01000049.1, read on the forward strand.
GAAACGTCGGCACACCTTTATGTAGACGGTGATGAGGTATATGTCGAAGAAGACATAGGACCCGGTGACGAAGTGACATTTGATCATGACTACACTTTCGATGAACCGGGAGAAGTAGATGTCGAAGTTCAAGATGGTGAAGGAGAGACGGTCCTGATCGATACAGTGTACGTACTAGATACCTTCGAGCTGACGGTAGACGTTGAAGGAGACGGAAGCGTAGAAGTGGACGGTGTAGAAGTCGAGATACCCTACGAAGAAGAGTACGTTGAAGGCACGGAAGTTGACCTAACGGCGATACCGGATGAAGATTGGATCTTCGACGAGTGGACAGGAACTGACGAAACAGGCGAAGAGATAACCATCACTATGGACGAGGACAAGGAGATAACCGCGCACTTCGAAGAGGTATTAGATCATATACTGACGATAAACGTTGAACCAGAAGAAGGTGGAACCACAGACCCCGAGCCGGGAACTTACACTTACGACGACGGCGAAGAAGTGACTGTAACAGCCGAAGCCTTCGAAGGTTACCAATTCGCTGAATGGACAGGAAATGAAACTGGAGAAGGAGACCAGATAACCATCACTATGGACGAGGACAAGGAGATAACCGCGCACTTCGAGCCCGAACAGCGTGAACTGACCATAAACATAGAAGGACAAGGAACGACCGATCCTGAGCCAGGAACGCACGAGTACGATCATGGCGAAGAAGTGACTGTAACAGCCGAAGCCTTCGAAGACTGGTGGTTCGTAGAGTGGATAGGGGATCACGAGGGTATGGAAGAAGAGATAACTATAACCATGGACGAGGACAAGGAGATAACCGCTGTCTTTGACACGGACTTGGAGACCTACGACCTGACGATAAACGTTGATCCAGAAGAAGGAGGAACGACCGACCCCGAGCCAGGAACGCATACTTACGAAGAAGGAACTGACGTGACGGTAGAGGCCGTACCGGAAGAAGGCTGGCAATTCGTAGAGTGGACAGGAGATGAAACTGGAGAAGGAGACCAGATAACTATCAACATGAACGACAACAAGGAGATAACCGCGCACTTCGAAGAAAAAGTAACCGAGTTCGAGGTAAGGGACTTCACCGTTGATCCAGATGAAGGCGAACCGCCGCTTGACGTGACCATAACAGCAGAAATAGAGAACGTCGGCGATGAAGAAGGAACCATAACTCTAGAAACAAACGATGAAGTGATAAACGAGTGGACGCTCGAACCTGAAGAGACCGTAGATGTAGATGAAGAGTACACGTACGAGGAAGAAGGACTGTATGATGTCGTCCTCGGTCCCGAGAGTATAAGCGTGACCGTGGGTGATCCGGATCTCTACGAGCTAGAGATAAACATAGAAGGACAAGGAACGACCGATCCTGAAGAGGGAACACACGAGTACGAGTCCGACACTGAAGTGACCGTAACGGCCACACCGGATGAAGACTGGTACTTCGAAGAGTGGACAGGAGATAACGAGGGTACAGAAGACGAGATCACCGTCATGATGGACGATGACAAGACGATAACCGCACACTTTGCCACAGATGAACCCACCTTCAACCTGACGATAAACATAGAGGGTGAAGGCAGTACCGATCCTTTAGAGGGAACGCACGAGTATATCGAAGGAACAAATGTGACGGTAACGGCCACACCGGACGATGACTGGGAATTCGTCGAGTGGACCGGAGCCGCAACTGGTGAAGATGCGACGATAGAGATAACGATGGACGAGGACAAGGAGATTACGGCACACTTCGAAGAGGAAGAAGAAGAAGAAGAGATAAGCATGATGATGATAGCTGGTATAATAGTGATCGTAGTGATAATACTGGCAATAGTAGGATACATGATGATGAAAGGCGGAGAAGAAAGTGAAACGGAGTTTGAAGAAGAGGAAGAGGAAGACCTCTTCGGAGAAGACTTCGAGGAAGAGACAGAGGAAGAAGAAGACCTCTTCGAGGAAGAACCAGAGGAAGAACTATAAAGACTCAATTGACCAAAAACCACAACACAAAACCCTTTCCTTTTTTAATTTGTTTTTTTTTAACAGTTTTACAGCCTGATTCACAAATTCTTCATGGATCCCGATTCGATATAGGTCTTGATAGTCGGTGGGATATGAAAAAGTAAAGTGAAAGGAATAAAGACGAGATCGACAGATAAAGGTGAAATATTGGATGAGCTAACCGATTATACCCACCGATATACCCGATAAAGCCGGATTATGATACTGCTGATAAAGAAGAGCGACAAGTCTTCATCACCTCACCCAGGCCGATCTATCCCAATCAAAAAGTTTATATCTCGCTTCTAGCTAATAGCTAGATGATAATATGCCAGCTTCCTGGAAGTATTTCGCTTTAAGGACTTTTAATATGGTACTAGTGCTAGTGATAGTGGTCTTCATCCTATCTGCCGCCTTCAGTACGATGGCAGAAGCGGAATTGGAAACGAGTGTTAGACAGCAAGTCCGTGCAGAGATGCAGGAATGGGAAGGTATGACCGAAGAGGAGATGGATGAACGTTACGATAGACGAGTAAGAGAGTTGCGAGAGGATTATAACCTCCATCTTCCTCGATGGCAGAGGGTGTTTTTTTCAGCGAGAGACGTACTGACTTTCGATTTTGGTCAGGCGAACGATATGACCTCCGGTGACGGTTCGA
>PWEN01000045.1 GCA_003553505.1 Candidatus Nealsoniibacteriota bacterium
ATGGAAAACAGTTTACCAGTGGCTTGATTATTACAATTATCAAAGGTTACACTTAAGTCTTAACGGGTTAACACCTGAAGAAAAACTAAAAAGTGTTACCCTTGAGTGTTAACTGTACATATACCCATTATTGAAAAGTTTATTTTTTATGGTATAATGCCGCAAAAATATCAATAGAAGAAAGGAGGATTTTATGAACTTTTTGAGGATCTTTTTTTACTTGACAAGGTTCGGATCGAAGAACATTCTTGATCTGATTGAGGACAGAGATCTTCTTACAGGAGCATACAACTGTAAGGGTTTTTTTTCTCAGGTGGAAAAAGAGAGGAAAAAGATGGCCCATATGGGTGGATTTTTTTCCGTTATTTATTTGGAGATAGGGGCGGAGTATTATGAAAAACTTTTCAATCAGAAAAAGGTTGATAAGTTTGTTCGTATGATTGCTGCACAAATAAGGGGCAGCATAAGCGGTACCGACATCTTTGCCCGATCGGGGAATAAGTTCTTCATCTTTATGCCCGGAACATCTTACAAGGATGCTTTCCGAGTTGCCTCGGAACTTAGCGGAAAAAGAGTCACCTGCGGCGTGTCTTTTTCCAACAACGATGACAAGAGGAGCGTTATTTCTCTTCTTGCGGAAGCGGAAAAGAGAACGTACAAAAGGCACCTCCTTAAGGTGGCATGACCAACAAAGGGCCATTTTTTGGCCCTATTTACTTTTATTTTAAAATATGGTATAAATTTAAAAGTGGCGGGCGTTGTGGCCTGCCCGTAGATGGCTCCTTTCTGTTTGATCTTTTCTTTGAAATGATCGCGGAAAGCGCAAAAAAACAATCCCTCCTTTTGATATTTTTTTGAGCCGGCGCTTAAAAGCGCTTCTTGTTTCCGGACTGTAATCAGTCCGCGGGACAGGGTCTGCGGGTAGACCACAACGCCTAAAACAAAAAAAGGAGGACTTTCATGAAAAGTTTTTTAAGGCTTATTGTTCTTTTATTCAAGATGGGTCCTACAAGACTGCTCAGGGCCGTAGAAAGCTCCAACAAAGATCCTCTTACGGGGATTAAAAATGTTCGTGGATTTTTTATCTTTGCGGAAAAAGAGATTGAGAGATCCAAAAGAACGAAAAGACCTTTCTCTGTCGTCTTTTTTGATGTTGACAACTTAAAGAAGATAAACGATGAGCTTGGTCACCTTGCGGGAGACGAGCACCTGAAGTTAATTGCTTCCTTTATAGAGAAGAACACCAGAGACATAGATGTATTTTGTCGCTGGGGAGGAGACGAATTTGTGCTTCTCTTGCCTGAAACAAACAGGAAAGAAGCAGAGGAAGTGGGGAAGAAGATAAAGGAGGTTCTTCCTGTTAGTTTCGGAGTAGTCTACCTTTTCACTAGATAAAAGCTCTATACAAGAGCTAATAGAAGAGGCAGACAGAGAGATGTATAAGATGAAGCCGGGAAAGTAGTTTTCCCGGCGTTTTTATATATGCAGTGTCCTCTTGGAGGTGTCGTGTACTTCTTTTGCTGCTCTTTCTTCTGCTTCCTTTACTTTTCGAGGAGTTTTTTTTAATACCATAGATGCTGCTTTTCCTTCTTTTTCCCGCACCCCTATGCGCAATCTGTTGAAATCTTTGCTTTTGAGGCATGATATTATGGACTGCACTCCGCGATGACCACCTGAGCTTCGAGAAAAAGAGAAGCGTATAACTCCTTTCTCCATATCTGTATCGTCGTGTATAACTGTAATGTTTTCCGGGGAAACGTTAAAGCGTTGTGCCGCTTTGGAGACGGTTGTGCCGGAACGATTCATGAATGTAAGGGGAGCAATCAATATTGCATCATCTTTTTGTGAAACAAGAGCGTTCAGAGTGTTGTCTTTTTTAAAATCCGGAAAGTTTTCTTTTTCCTTTATTAACTTAAGAGTTCGGAACCCGGAGTTGTGTGTTGTTTCTTTATACTTTTCACCCGGATTTCCGAGCCCCACAATGATGCGTTTTACTCCTTTTTCTTTTTTATAGATGTTTTTTATCTTTGACCACATCACCCTTATTATACCTTTTCTTGATAATTTTGAAAAACTTTGTTAAAATCTGGCTTTATGAGCAAGGAGTTTTTATTTGAAATACTGAAGGTGGTGGTTATCGCTCTTGTTATTGTTGTTCCTATACGTTACTTTCTGTTTCAGCCGTTCATAGTGCGTGGAGTTTCTATGGAGCCGAGCTTTGAGGAAGGGGACTATCTCATTGTCGATCAGATATCTTATCGTTTTAACGATCCGCAAAGAGGTGAGTCTGTCATCTTCCGCTACCCTGATAACCCTTCAAGAAGGTACATAAAACGTATAATAGGGCTTCCCGGAGAAGAGATAGAGGTGAAGAGCGGAAAGGTGTTTGTGGATGGAGAAGTGCTGGAAGAGGATTACACGTCTGTTCCTGTCACTGTTGGAGATCTGAGTATCGACCTTGATAAGAAAGAGTATTTTGTGCTAGGAGATAACCGCATGCACTCCTATGACTCGCGCAGTTGGGGGATTCTTCCGGAAGACAATATAGTGGGAAAAGCCATCTTCCGTGTTTCGTTTTTCAGTAATTTCGGAGCGGTGCAAAATCCCATTTATTAGGCTTATGGCGCAAAAATTCCAAACCCCGAGCGGGATGCATGATCTGTTTGGGGACAGTGTTGCATACTTTGAAAAGATATATGAATCTGCAACAAAAGCGGCTCGTTTTTATGGTTTTGAACGCATCGAGACACCTGTGCTTGAGGATACACGTGTTTTTACAAGAGGGGTGGGAGCTTCTACCGACATAGTAGAAAAGGAGATGTATAACCTTAAAACAAAAGGTGGCAACAGTCTTTCGTTGCGCCCCGAAGGAACAGCACCCGTTATGCGTGCCTACGTAGAGCACGACATGTACACAAGACCGCAACCTGTAAAGTTTTTCTATTTTGGTCCCTTTTTTCGTCATGAGCGCCCTCAGTCCGGCAGATATCGTCAGTTTTGGCAGTTTGGAATGGAAACGATAGGGAAAGGAGGTCCGGCGGTTGATGCGCAGATAGTATCCGCTATCTACGGTATGCTCTCCGACTTGGGAGTAAAGAATATTGTTGTGGAAGTTAACAGTATGGGTGACTCCAAGTGCAGAGGACTTTATAAAGGGGTGTTAAAGAAGTATCTTAAAAAGGCATCTCTTTGTGCGGACTGCAAAAAGAGGGTTACAAAAAATCCTTTACGCGTACTTGACTGCAAACAGTGCGTGGAGATAAAAAAAGAAGCGCCACAGATAGTGGATTATATTTGCAAAGAGTGTCGTGAAGATTTCAAAAAGACGTTGGAGTGTCTCGACGAAGCAGGAGTGCCTTACGACTTAAACCCTTTTATTGTACGTGGGCTGGACTACTATACTGGCATGGTGTATGAGTTTTTTGCGGGAGAGAAAGAGCCTCTTGCTTTAGGAGGGGGAGGGAGGTATGATGGATTGTGTGAACTCTTTGGCGGAGGAGATGTTCCTGCTACCGGAGCCGCCCTAGGAGTGGAGCGTGTTGTGCTTGCTATGCAGAAAGCGGGGGTAAAGATAGAAGAGAAAAATCCACAGGTACTTCTTGCACATCTCGGAGACTTAGCAGAGAAAAAATCTCTTAGGTTGCTGGAACAGTTCCGTAAAGCCAATCTGCCGGTGTATAACTGTATCGGAAAAGAGTCTCTTAAAGGACAGCTGAGCAGAGCAAACAAGCTCTCTGTTCCGTGGACACTGATCATAGGCAGAGAAGAGGCAATAGAAGATAACGTTGTTATTCGCGATATGCGTGACGGCTCACAAGAAAAGGTAGAGATGAAAGATGCCGTAAAAGAAGTTAAAAAGAGATTAAAAGGTTAATTTATGGAGTGTACGTTTTGTAAAATAATAAACAAAGAACTCCCTGCGGAGATACATTATGAAGATGACAACATGATCGTCTTTGAAGACATAAATCCTTCCGCTCCTATACACCTTCTCATTGTTCCCAAGAAGCACATCGTTTCTGTTAACGAGATGGAAGAAGAAGACAGGGATATAATGGGAGAGATGTTCTTTGTTGCCCGTAAGGTGGCAGAGAAGCTAGGAGTGAAAAGGTCGGGTTATAGTTTAGCAGTAAACGTCGAAAAAGGAGGAGGACAGATAGTCTTTCACATACACATGCACTTTTTGTGCAATAAAAAAGATTAATTTATGCCTTTAGAAGTAAATAGAAAAGAAAAAGAAAACAATAGCAGCTTGGTGCACCGCTTTACGCGTTCTGTGATGCAGAGCGGGATCATAAAAGAGGCACGCAAAAGGCGTTTTAGACAACGTCCTTTGAGTGACATGGCAAAGAAGCGTAACGCCTTAAAGAGAGAGCGCAAAAAAGCGGAGTACGAGAAGCTCTTCAAGATGGGCAAGAAATGATAGAAGTAAACAATCTTACTTCTGTTTTTATCGATGAAGATGATGTAGTACATGCAGTGGATATTGTCTTGAAAGAGGAAGGACGCGAAGGAGGTTTCTCGGTAGCTTTCGTAGAAGAAGAAGAGATATCCTCTTTAAATAAGAGTTACAGGGGAAAGAACGAACCTACCGATGTTCTTTCTTTCTCTTATCCGGGAGGAGATATTTTAGGAGAAGTTATTGTTTGTCCTGCAAAAGTTGTAGAGGGCAATTTCTATCGTATACTGGTGCATGGCGTTTTGCATGCCCTGGGATATAATCATGGCGAAGAGATGGAGAGTAGGGAGAAACACCTGCTTGAAAATAAACTTTTTAAAAGATAAAATGAAACAATGAGCAAACCTCACACAATTACTGCTATTGACATAGGGACGGGAAGCGTTAAAGCCATAATTGCAACTCCTGAGGATTCCGGGTTCCGAGTTCTTGGTATGGCGGAGAACATGTCTTCCGGGATACGCAAAGGGGTTGTTTCTGACACAGAAAAGGTGTCTAAGATGATAGCAAACACTATAGAAGAGGCTTCTCGTGAATCGGATTGCAGTGTAGGAGAGGTTTATGCGAACATAAACGGAGGACATATATTCTCTACTTCTTCAAGAGGCATTGTTTCTGTTTCTCGTGCTGATCAGAATATATCACAAGAGGATGTTGATCGTGTAATAGAGGCTGCAAAAGCTTTCTCTTTGCCATCTAATAGGGAGATACTAGAGGTCGTTCCGCGTGAGTTTGTTATTGATAAAGAAGGTGGCATAAAAGATCCTCTTGGCCTCAAAGGAGTGAGGCTCGAATCTGATATAGTAGCGATTAGTGGTTTTGCGCGTTACTCTAAGGACTTAAAGCAGGCGATACTTGATGCCGGATTTCAAGTAAATGATCTTGTTTTAGGGCCGCTTGCTTCTGGAAGAGCGGTTCTTACACAGGAAGAAAAAGAGCTTGGAGTGGCGGTTATCGACATTGGTGCCGCAACCACAAGTCTTGCAGTTTTTGAAGAAGGCGATGTGCTTTACACTTGTGTTTTGCCGGTGGGGATGAATAATCTACGAAACGATATTGCTATAGGTCTTCAAGTAGACATAGAGACAGCGGAGCTTATAAAAAACAAGTTTGGTGTTTCTGTCATAAACGAGAAAAAAGCGAAGAAAGAGAAAATAAAAACATCTGAAGGAGATGACATCTCTTTTCAAAGAAGTGAGTTGCGAAAAATAGTAGAGGCACGTATGACAGAGGTTTTTAATGAGATAAACAGTGAACTAAAAAAGATCTCCCGCAAAGCGAACCTTCCTGCTGGAGTTGTGCTTACTGGAGGAGGAGCGAACACATGCGGGCTTGTGGATTTTGCAAAAAAGAAGATGGAGCTTAATTGTCGCATTGGGCATGCAAGAAGGTTCTCTCCTCTTGATGATGATCCTTCTTTTTCCGTGCTTTGCGGACTTGTGCTTTACGGATTTGAAATGGAAGAAGAGGAGGGCGGGGGGATAGAGATGAGATCCCTTAGATTTTTATGGCAGAAGATTAAAAAGATTTTTAGAGTTTTTATACCATGAAAAAAACGCCCAAAATAAAAGTTGTCGGTATCGGAGGTTCGGGCGGTAATGCCGTTTCTCGCATGGCACAGTGTGATATTAAGGGAGTGGATCTTGTGGCTATCAATACCGATTTTGAAGATCTAAACAACACTACGGCTGACAAGAAGATACGTATTGGCAAGGAGTTAACGGAAGGACTTGGAACAGGAATGAACCCTGATACTGCGGCGCGTGCCGTAGAAGAGAACAGGGAAGAGATAGAAAAAGAGCTCAAAGATAGCGACATGGTTTTTCTTACTTGTGGACTGGGGGGCGGAACGGGAACGGGGGCGCTTCCCGCCGTAGCGGAGATAGCAAAGAGCTGTGGAGCACTCACCATTGCTGTGGTGACTACGCCTTTCACTTTTGAAGGAAAAGAGAGAGAAAAGATTGCAAAGAAAGGAATGGACAGCGTAAGAGACAAGGTTGACACTTTTATTCCCATATCCAATAATCGTCTACTTGACACCTTGAGTCCCAACGTTACTCTTTCGGATGCTTTTTGGTACTGTGACGAGATTCTTCGTCAAGCAGTGCAAGGTATATCGGACCTCATAATCCTTCCGGGGATCATAAACATAGACTTTGCGGACGTAAAAGCTATTATGAGTAACTCTGGCTCGGCGCTTTTTGGAAAAGGTAAAGCGAAAGGCAAACATCGTGCGGAAGAAGCCGTACTTGCTGCTCTTGATCTGCCACTGGTGGATGTTTCCTGCAAGAACGCTAAAGGAGTTTTGTTCAATGTTAGCGGAGGAGATGATCTTAGTCTTTCGGAAGTAAATGAGATTGCGGACGTGATAAAGAAACACATATCTCCCAACGCGAGCATCATATTTGGAGCAGTAGAAGATGAAGATCTTCAAGAAGAGGAGATAAGCGTAACAGTTATTGCTACCGGATTTTAGATGAGTTTTTCCAAAGCTTTTTCCTTGCTTTGTATATCTTTTGTCGCGGGTGTGTTTTTATCTGTGCCGGGCTTATGGCTCGGCTTTTTGCTTGCTTTTCTTGTTTATTATTTTTATCGCTTTTTTCTTTTATCTCTCTTCTCGCTTGTCTTTTTTCTTTTCGGAGCGTTCTGCTTTCTTTATGCGGAGAGCTTTACTCCTCCTCCCTTGCAAGAGTTTGAAGGGACGGTTGACAGAGAACCGCTTCTAAAGGGTGACAGAAAAGAGATTGTTGTTTGCGATGATTTTTGTGTACTTCTTTTTGTTGACAGACACAAGGACATAATATACGGGGATAAGCTGCATGTAGAGGGTGAGTTTCGTGAACCGGAACCGCTTTACTATGAACGTTACTTAAAAAAAGAGGGAGTTTACTATACTTCTTTTTATCCTGAAACAGAAGTTGTGGAGAGAAGTCCTTCTTTTCTCTTTTCTTTAAAGGACTCTTTTCGTGAAAGAATGCACAGTGTTATACCTCCTCCGGAGGTTTTTATTTTGGAAGCCATGACGATGGGTGACAGAGGATCTTTTAGTGATGAGCTTGGAGAAAAGCTTAGCATCGCCGGAGTGCGTCATATTACCGCTGTTTCAGGAATGCATATAGTAATCATCTCGTCTCTTCTCTTTTCTCTCTTTTCTCTTTCCGGTTTTCCACGCAAGGCGTCTTCTTTTACAGCAATCTTTTTTGTGATCCTTTTTGTGCTCTTTGTTGGCGCTCCCGCTTCCGCGGTGCGTGCCGGTATAATGGGCTCTTTGCTTCTTATCTCGCGAGCAATAAACTCTACCGCTTTCTCTTTGCGATCTGTTGTGTTTGCGGCATCAGGCATGCTTTTTTTCAACCCCTTGCTTGTATACGACACCGGGTTCCACCTTTCTTTTCTTGCTGTGCTGGGCATAATTCTTTTGTTTCCTTTGCTTAAGGAGAAGTTTTCTGCTGTTCCTTTGCGCAAAAAAGAGGGTTCGTTCTTCTTCTTGCGTCGTTTTTTTGCGCGCTTTTTCAAGAAAAGAGAAAGAGTTTGCGAAATGATATGTGTCACCCTTTCCGCGGTTGCTTTCACCGCTCCGCTTATTGTTTATAATTTTGGCAACTTCCCTCTATTTTCTATTTTTTCCAATCTTCTTATAGTGCCCCTTCTTCCGTTTATATTTGTTTTCGGTGTGATCGGAAGCGTGAGTGGTATCTCCTTTTTTGCTCTTCCCGCTTATCTTCTTCTGTCGTTTCTCTTGTTTGTGGTGGAGTTCTTTTCCTCTCTTCCCTTTGCGGCCTTAAAGATAGAGGACGCTCCTTTGTTTTTACTGTTTCTTTTTTATGCTACAATAATGCATTACATAAACAGGTATAAATCGATAACTATATGAAAAAAAAGATAATCTACGGGGTTATTCTGTTGTTAGTGGTTTTTGTTGCCTATTTTGTTTTCTTTGCTGATGAAGAAAACGATGTAGACAGCTTTGTAGTGGAGAGTGGCACGGTTTCCGAAGAGATATTTGAGACTGGCTCTGTAAGAAAAGGAGAAAGCGCCAATATTGGCTTCAAGGAAGGAGGAAGAGTGGCTTCCATTTATGTCTCCGAGAACGAGGAATTAAAAGAAGGGGATATGATCGCAGAGCTTGACAAGACTTCTTTGCAGATAGAGTTACGGGAAGCGCGTGACGCGAAAAGATCCGCGGAAGTTGCTCTTGAAAAACTTCTTTCCGGGGCGAGTGAAGAAGAAGTGAGCTTGGTGCGTTCTGCTGTATCTTCTGCAGAGGATGTGCTTGAGTCCGCAAAAACCTCTCTGCGTGACGCGAAAAGATCCGCGGAAGAGTCTTTGTCTGACGTGTACAGCGGTATTCCCTCTAAAGTATCGTCTTCCGTTATACTCTTAGAGACCACAAAAGAGGACTCACAGGACTTTATATCCAACTTTTTTAGGGGATTTATAACGTCTGAAACATTAAAAGCAAGAAAAGGAAGAGATAAGGTGTACAATGCTTTTTTTAATGTTGAGGATTATCGTGGCATGACGCGTGGTGAGTTTTCTTTTAGTGAAAAAGATAAAGCACTACAAGAGATAAGACAAAATCTACGTCTTGCTCTTTCCGGAGTAGAGGAGATGATATCTGCGGCAAAGAGTGATTTTTATGAAGACCGTATACCGGATGCTCAAGTTGATGCAATGCGTGAACTGGAAAGGAAGCTCATTGCCGACCTAAGCGAGGTTACTTCTCTTATCCGCTCCACAGAATCTGTGCGTGTAAAAACGGAGGCAGAAGTAAACAGTGCGCGTTCTGCCGTCTCTTCTGCAGAAAAGAAGCTTGAGTCTGCACAAAGGGAGCTGGAAACTGTTGTTGCCGACCCTTCAAGTGAAGATATAGAAACAGCAGAGATAGCCATAAGACGTGCGGAGTCCAAGATTGAGCTTATAGAGGATCGCATTGAGAACTACACCCTTAAAGCCCCTTTTTCCGGACGTGTTTCTGAAATAATGGCAAAAAGAGGAGAGGTGGTTTCCGCAGGGACTCCCTTTGTGTCTCTTGTTTCGGAAGACAGATACTATGTAGAGTCACACATATATGAAGGAGATATAGTAAATATTGATATTGGTGACCCTGTAGAGGTGGAGTTTGTGCCTTTTCCGGGAGAAGTATATAAAGGAGAGGTTTCTTTTATAAATGAGACAGGAAGGGTTATTGACGGTGTTGTTTACTACAAGATAGAGGTGAGCATGGATGATTTGCCTGAGCGTGTGATGACGGAGATGAGCGTTGACTTGACAGTGATAAGTTCTGTAAAAGAAGATGTTCTACTTGTTCCGGATCGTTATTTAAAACGTCGTGATGGAAAGCGCATAGCAAATGTTGTTGTTGATGGGAAGAAAGAAGAGCGTGTGCTGGAGACGGGAATAAGGGGATCGGACGGCATGATCGAGGTCATATCTGGACTCAGTAAGGGAGATGTGATCTATGAGTAACTTGCTTCAAATAGAGGGAGTCTGGAAGGTATATCATCTCGGAAAGATAGATGTGGAGGTTTTACGTGGCGTTGATTTGAACATAAAAAAGGGAGAGTTTATTACCGTGCTTGGACCTAGCGGATCGGGAAAATCAACGCTTTTAAATATGATGAGCTGCCTTGACACCCCCACAAAGGGGCGTGTTGTTTTTGAGGGAGAGGATGTTTCTCATATGAGTGAGGATGAGCTTGCTACAGTGAGAGGAAAAAATATCGGTTTTATCTTTCAACAGTTCAATTTGCTCATGCACCTTACCGCACTGGAAAATGTTACTATTCCCACTGTTTTTCAAGGGACTTCTCGCGCGGAGCGTGAAAAGAAGGCGACATCTCTCCTGGATTCTGTTGATCTCTTAGAGCGCGTTGATCACCGCCCCGGAGAGCTTTCCGGGGGAGAGAAGCAGCGTGTTGCCATTGCTCGTGCTCTTGTTAACAGTCCTGATGTCATTGTTGCAGATGAGCCTACGGGAAACGTGGATTCCAAGACGGGAGAGAAAATAATGAACATTTTAAAAGATTTAAATAAAGAAGGAAAAACAGTTATTGTTGTCACTCACGATGAAGATCTTGTGCCTTATGCTGATAGAGCAATAAGAATTAAGGACGGACAAATAGTATGATCGGAGAGTATTTTCGTATTGCTGTAAGGAACCTGCGTGTGCGTTCCATGCGCAGCTGGCTTACTATTTTGGGGATAGTTATAGGAATCTTTTTGGTCATTTCTCTTGTTTCTTTGAGTGAGGGAGTGAAAGATACTGTTATGAATGAGTTAGACATGATGGGAGGAAATCTTATCATGGTCGTTCCGGGAGACATATCGGACATGATGACTACCCTTATCGGAGGACTAGAGCTCGAAGACAGGGATGTTGATGCCATAAAAAGGGTTCGTGGAGTGGACGCTGTGCTGGAGATGCCTTGGGCTTCTGAGATGGTGCGTCACGAACAAAAGGCGAGAATGTCTCTTCTTTATGGTGTTTCTTATGACTCCGGATTTTCTATAGTAAGAGAAGACATGGGATGGGATGTTGTTGAAGGAAGATTCCCTCACCAGGGAAGAAGAGAGATTATGGTTGGAAACTTGGTCCCAAAAGATCTTTTCCCTGACTTGCAGGTAGGAGATCAGCTTACCATAAAAGGGAGCAAGTTTACTGTTACTGGGATCATGCGCTCCTTAGGAAACCGTGAAGATGATCTGGCCATACCCATGGACTTGGACGATTTTCGTAATATAACCGGAAAAAGAGAAGGGACTCCTATAGCCATAGCTAGAGTCGCCGAAGGATACGATGTTGAGACGGTAGAGCAAGAGATACGTTACGCACTGGAAGACACGAGAGTGCGGGGGAAAGGAGAGGACTCTCCTTCATTTTCTGTTCTTTCAAGTGATGCGGTCTCCGATATAGTAGGAAACGTTATGGGAGTATTGCAGATAGCCGTTTTTGCTTTTGCCAGCATCTCTATTATTGTTGGAGGGATAGGTATCACAAACACCATGTACACTTCTGTGCGTGAGAGAACAAGAGAGATAGGCATACTAAAGGCGGTTGGAGCAAAGAGGAAGCACATCACTTCCATATTTCTTGTAGAGTCTGGAATAATCGGCCTTATCGGAGGAGTGGGGGGTGTTGTTTTGGGTGTCGCCCTGGCTAAGGGTATAGAGCTTTACTTAGGCGCGGGAGGAATGTTTTATATAGAGGCACACATCTCTCTTCCTTTGATTCTTTTTGGTTTAGGGTTTTCTTTTCTTGTGGGTTGTGTCTCCGGACTTCTTCCTGCGAGAAGAGCGTCGAGAATGCAGCCCGTGGACGCTTTAAGATATGAGTGACTATGATTCGAGAGTATTTTCGTATTGCCATAAAAAATCTGCGTACGCGCTCCATGCGCAGCTGGCTTACTGTTTTAGGGGTAGTTATTGGCATATTTCTGGTTATCTCCCTTATATCTTTAAGCGAAGGAGTAAAGCAGTCCATCATGGGTGAGTTGGACATGATGGGAGGAAACTTGATTATGGTTTTCCCCGGGAGTGAATCGGACATGATGACAGCAATGATAGGAGGAGCAATGTTAAAAGACAGGGACATGGAAGCGATAAGAAGAGCTCCGGGAGTTGATGTTGCTTTTGGTCTTCTCCGGTCAGTGCAGGTGGCACGTCACAGTGAAAACGTGGAAAATATTCTTCTTTTGAGCTTTCCTTTTTCTACTGGCATGGACGTTTTAAGGGAAGATATGGGGTGGGATGTTGTTGAGGGAAGACTCCCTCATCCGGGAAGAAGAGAGATCATAGTCGGAAATCTGGTGCCCAAGGATGTTTTTTCTGGCATTAGTGCTGGAGATGAAATAACCGTAAAAGGAAATAAATTTACTGTTGCGGGGATCATGCGCTCTTTGGGAGTGAGAGATAGGGATCTTGCTGTTTTTATGGATCAAGATGATTTTCGCAATGTAACAGGTATAAGGGAAGGAAGTTATTTTGCTATGGCACGTGTTGCTGAAGGTTATGACACAGAGTCGGTAGAAAGAAGTATTACTTATGCCCTGGAAGACACGAGAGTGCGGGGGAAAGGAGAGGACTCTCCTTCATTTTCCGTTCTTTCAAGTGACACTGTTTCTGACATGGTGGAAAACATCATGGGAGTATTGCAGATAGCCGTTTTTGCTTTTGCCAGCATCTCTATTATTGTTGGAGGGATAGGTATCACAAACACCATGTACACTTCTGTGCGTGAGAGAACAAGAGAGATAGGTATACTAAAGGCGGTTGGAGCAAAGAGGAAACACATCACTTCCATATTTCTTGTAGAGTCTGGAATAATCGGTCTTATCGGAGGAGTGGGGGGTGTTGTTTTGGGTGTCGCTCTCGCTAAAGGGGTGGAGTTTTATCTTGGCTCGGAAGGAATGTTTCCCATTAAAGCACACGTTTCTCCTTCTTTGGTTATTTTTGGCTTAGGATTTTCTTTTCTTGTGGGTTGTGTTTCCGGATTTCTTCCTGCGAGAAGAGCGTCAAGAATGCAGCCCGTAGATGCGTTAAGATATGATTAGATTAGCAAAAAGTTTTTACAACGCTTTTCGTGGAATATACACTGCTCTTGGAGAGCACACTTTTCGCATACTCATACTTGTCTCTGTTGTCATGATCAGTCTATCTTTCTTTTTTCCATTGTCTTTAATTGAAAAGGCGTTAGTGTTTTTTATAATTGGCGTTGTGCTTGCTCTTGAGCTTATAAACTCTCAAATAGAGCGCATGCTTGACATGTTGAGGCCGGACTACAGCGAAGAGGGGCGTCGCATAAAGGATATATCTGCTGGTGCGGTGCTTGTTGTGAGTATTGCTTCTGCTGTTGCTGGTGCTATTATTTTTATCCCTTATATTATATAGTTTTATGCCTGCTCCCATCACACATCTTGCAGTAACAGAGAGATTGTTTGATGATCTCTTTAATGACAAAAATAGAAGAGAGTTTTTCATCGGCTCTCTTTTTCCTGATATACGGAAGATAAAAGGAACAGAAAGAGAGAGAACACACATAAATGACGTTTCTCTTGAAGAGATATGCTTGGAAGACTCTTTTATGGCGGGATTAAAACTACACTCGCTTATCGATATTGCATGGAATAAAATGTTCTCTTCTTGGGAACGATCAAACTCTTTGAAGTTGTTTGAAGATCAACTTTTTTATAAAGAAACGCACTGCCTGAAAGAGGCGGTGGATTATTTGGGAGAAGTTTTGCCACAAGAGATGACGATGGGTTTTAACAGAGAAGATGTTTTTTTGTGGCACTCTGCTTTGAGACACTATATGTCAAAGAAGCCTGACAAAGAGACAATAAGAGAGTTCTCTTTCGTGCTTCTTTTTTCAGAAAAGGAAGCAGAGCGTATAGATGATGACATCTCCTCCATGTATAAGGATGAAGGTTTTTGCAAGGCGTTGCGACGCATGCATGAAAAGCTTCCTCTTTTTATAAAAAACAGTTTTTGACATTGCTTTTCGTCAAAGATATACTAACAGGTATGATGCGAGTCTTTAAAACATTGGTTCTTCTTTTTGCGGCCTTTACTCTTCTTATTTTTGGGCTTGCTTTTGGCATTATGTTGCAAGGCCCCACAGAGAAACCTTCTCTGGTGGACTGTGAGGAAAAGATAGTAAAGGTGGCGGAAGAATCTTCTCCCTTTGTGGTGAGCGTTATTGCCACGGGAGATATATCTGATTTTCGCAGCCCGCTTGATGATCTTTTTCCGCAGCATGAAGAAAGGAGCGAGATGAGCGGAAGCGGTTTCTTCATATCCCAAGACGGCCTTGTTCTTACCAATCGTCACGTGATAAGGGATGAGGATGCGGACTATACCGTATTTACCGATGACGGAGAGGAGCTTTCCGCGGAGATATATGCCATAGATCCTGTTTATGATCTAGCTGTTTTAAAAGTAGAGGGGAGTGGATTTCCGGTTGCTCCCTTGGGAAGTTCTCATGATCTACGTGTCGGTCAAACAGCTGTTGCGATAGGTAACGCTCTTGGAGAGCTTCAAAACACGGTGAGCGTGGGAATCGTTTCCGGGCTTGGCAGAAATGTTGCTGCGAGAGGATTTGATAGGATAGAGATGCTTGATAACGTTATTCAAACGGATGCGGGAATAAATGAAGGGAACTCCGGAGGACCTCTTTTAGATAGAAAAGGAAAAGTAATCGGCATAAATACTGCTATGGCGATGGATGCTCAAAACATAGGATTTGCTATACCGATAGATGACGCGCAGCGTGCGATAAGAGGAGTAATAGAAGAAGGGGAGATAGTTTATCCTTTCTTGGGAGTGCAGTATGTTATTGTTGATGAGGAAGTAAAAGAGGAAGAAGGTCTTTCCGTTTCTTACGGTGCGCTTATTACCGGAGATCAGGCGGTGGAGCCCGGTTCTGCGGCCGACAAGGCGGGGATAAGAAAAGGAGACGTAATACTGGAGGTTGACGGTGTTACCGTTGATATCAACAACTCTCTTGTACGGCTCATAACGGCTTATGATCCCGGAGACAAGGTTTCTCTTACTGTTATGAGAGGAGAGGAAAGGCTGGAAATAGATGTTTCTCTCGGAGAGCGCGAGTATTGATTTTTTCTTTTAAAAATGGTATTATAAAGCACATTTAATTTCACAGATAGCTTATGTCTACAATGCCGGGTGCTAATTTTACGCACAAAGCACAGCAAGTCGTCCTTCTTGCACAAAAAACAGCGCAAAAAGAAGGACATCAGCAGATAGATTCTCTGCATTTACTAAAATCCCTGCTTATACAGGAAGAGAGTATTGTTATAAACATATTAGAAAGGATGGGGGTTGACATAGAGAGTCTTGGGAGGAGAGTGGATCGTGCCATCAAGTCTATTATGCGTTCTGTGCCGGAAGCAGGTATGCAAAATCAGTTGTATCTCTCTCAAGACATGGCAAAAACACTCAAGGTAGCGGGAGAAGAGGCGGAAAAGATGGGAGATAAATTCATCTCTATAGAACACTTGTTTCTCTCGCTTTTATCTGCAAGCGGTTATGCGAAGGATATACTGGAAAGTGCTCCCTTTCTTCCTCCCGGAAAAGGGGGTCCGCAGTCGGAAGAAGAGAGTTTCTTGGATTATGAGTATGCAAAAGAGATCTTGGAGGAGGTACGTGGAGGAGAGCAAATAACGGACCCAAATCCGGAGTCCACGATGCAAGTCATCGATAAGTACACCAATAACCTTACCGAGATGGCGCGGGAAGGAAAGATAGATCCTGTGGTAGAACGAAAAGGGGAGATGCGTCGCATAATGCAGGTTCTCTCAAGGCGTACGAAAAACAACCCCGTGCTTATTGGAGAAGCGGGAGTAGGTAAGACAGCTATAGTGGAGGGTCTTGCACAAAGGATAGCGAAAAAAGATGTTCCTGAAAGCCTTAAGAACAAGGAGGTGATAAGTCTTGACCTTGGTTCTCTTGTGGCTGGCACGCGGTATCGTGGTGAGTTTGAGAATCGCATGAAGGCACTTCTTAAAGAGTTAAAGCAGAAAGAGGACAAGTATATAATGTTCATAGACGAGCTTCACACTCTTATTGGAACGGGAGCAGCGGAAGGTTCGGTGGACGCCTCTAATCTGTTAAAGCCTGATCTTGCACGTGGAAAGCTGCGTGCCATTGGTGCGACTACATTAAAAGAGTATCAGAAGTATATCGAAAGAGATACTGCACTTGAAAGAAGATTTCAGCCTGTTTTTGCGGATCAACCCTCTATCGAGGAGACCGTTCTCATTCTTCGTGGTATAAAAGAGAAGTATGAACTGCATCACGGTGTTAAAGTAGAGGACGGAGCTCTTAGGGCTGCAGCGGAACTTTCTTCACGTTATATAACAGATCGCTATCTTCCCGACAAAGCAGTCGATCTTATGGATGAGGCGATGAGCTCTTTGAGGCTGGAGGTGGAGTCTCAACCTTCCTTATTAGAAGATCTTAAAAGAGATATACAGAATTTGGAGATCGAGAAAGAAGGATTGAAGAGTAGCAACTCATCCCAAAAAGAAAGAAGGAAAAAAGCAATAGAGCGTGAGCTTGCTGACTTAAAAGAAAAAGCTTCTGCGCTTGAGGCGCGCTGGAGCGCGGAGAAAGACGCTATTTCGCGCATCAAGAATCTTAAGAACGAGATAGATGAACTCAAATATGAATCTGAAAGAGCGGGTCAGGAAGCGGATCTTCAGAGAGTGGCGGAGATTAAGTATGCCAAGATACCGACTCTTATGAAAGAGTTAAAGTCTGCAGAAAAGAAGTTGAAGACCCTACAAAAAGAGAAGCCCATACTGAAAGAGTCTGTTACAGAGGAAGATGTTGCTGGTGTTGTTTCTCGTTGGACAGGCATTCCTGTAACAAATCTGCTGGAAGAGGAGGTGCACAAGCTGGAAAGAATGGAGAAGATAGTTTCTCGTCGTATAGTAGGACAAGAAGAGGCGATAAGCGCTATATCAAACGCTATTCGTCGTTCTCGTGCCGGAGTGGCGGAAGAAGGAAAGCCTCTCGGATCTTTTCTTTTCTTAGGACCTACAGGAGTTGGAAAAACGGAAACGGCTCGTGCGCTTGCGGAGTTTCTTTTTGACAAAGAAGATGCCTTGGTTCGCCTTGATATGTCCGAGTACATGGAGAAACACTCTGTGTCCAAGATGGTAGGCGCTCCTCCCGGATATGTGGGATATGAAGAGTCCGGGCAATTAAGTGAGATCGTAAGGAAAAGACCTTACAGCGTAATCCTTATAGACGAGATGGAGAAAGCTCATCCAGAAGTGTTCAATGTGCTCTTGCAGGTGTTAGAGGATGGAAGACTAACAGACTCCAAAGGAAGAACGGTGTCTTTCAAGAACAGCATAATAATCATGACCTCTAATGCCGGGTCGGAGCATATAACCGACATGGGAAGCCTTGGATTTGAAACAAAGGACGAGGAAGAGTCTGCAAGAGACTCCCTCAAGGACAAGGTCATGGAAGCCCTAAAGAAGACTTTCCGCCCGGAGTTCTTGAACAGAGTTGATGATATTATCATATTTAATCACTTGTCGAGAGAAGATGTGAGAAACATAGTCTCATTGGAGCTTGAGAGAGTAAAAGAAAGAGTAGAGAAGAGTAATGGTGTTTTTGTGGATTTCAAGAAAAGCGTAGAAGAAATGCTTTCCGAGAAAGGGTTTGACCATGAGATGGGTGCACGTCCTTTGAAAAGAATGATACAGACAAAGGTGCTTAATCCCTTAGCGCTTAGTATTATCTCGGGAGATATAAAAGAAGGAGAAAGAGTTTCCGTGAAGGTAAGCAAAGGAGAGGTTGTCTTTAATTCGTTGAGATCAAACAGTAAACCGAAAGAGAGAGCTTTTGCACGATAAATAAAACAGGCACTTCCGGTGCCTGCTTTTATTTCACATAAGCAACACCCTCCTCTTTTATATTTTCCACTGTTATTTCTCCAATACCGGAAACATTTTCAAGATCTTCTAGTTTGTAAAAAGTATTTTCTTTTCTATAATCTATTATCTTTTCTGCAGTTGTCTCTCCTATGCCTGTAATAATTGTTAGTTTTTCTTTGTTGGCGTTGTTTATGTCTACTTTTTCTGGCTCTTCTTCCTTTTCTTCCTCTTCTTCAGGATTCTCTTTATCAGTATAAGCAACACCCTCCTCTTTTATATTTTCCACTGTTATTTCTCCAATACCGGAAACATTTTCAAGATCTTCTAGTTTGTAAAAAGTATTTTCTTCTCTGTAATCTATTATCTTTTCTGCAGTTACTTTTCCTATTCCGGTGATGTTTTTTAGTTTTTCTTTATTGGCGTTGTTTATGTCTACTTTTTCTGGCTCTTCTTCCTTTTCTTCCTCTTTACTTGTTTCCTCCTCCTCTTCTTTCGGTTTTTCTTTGTCAGTGTAAGCAACACTCTCCTCTTTTATATTTTCCACTGTTATTTCTCCAATACCGGAAA
>PWEN01000011.1 GCA_003553505.1 Candidatus Nealsoniibacteriota bacterium
ATACCACCTTGCTCTTTGTTCACGATCGTATTTTATGGGGCTTGGCATACGCATATTTTTATTAGTTAACACCTGTTACCCTTCAGTATATCAAGTGTCACCCCATGGTGTTAACTATACATCTTTACTTTGTTTGTTTTTTGTGCAAACATTATCCTAATATTTATTAGTGAATTTATATTGATAATGACTAAAATAAAAAAAGCTTTTTTTAGTTTTTTAGAATTTTCTCACTCATTGGTAAAAAAAATTGAAGAAAGCAAAACTCCTTTTTATTACTTCCTTTTCTTTTTTTTAATTATTGTTTCAATAAGAAATTTTTTGGAGAACTTTCCTTCTGATCAATCGCCGATATCTTTTAATGCGCATCTGCACTTTTATTTATTTTATGTGTTTGTTTTCTCGGGAGCCTTGTTGTTGTTTACCTTTTTTACAAAAACAAAGGTGGTAAAATCATTTAAGGTGTTTTCACTTTATTTTTCCGTTGTATTGCTAGGAATGATTGTTGACCTGATTGTGTATGGATTTGGAGGAACAAGCGTCTCATATATTTTTCTAGAAAGCTTTGAGGACTTAAAGGGCAGCTTTCTTTCTTTTTTTGGAAGCTTTGATGATTCTGAGACAACTTTGGGCATACAACTGCATCTTTTTATTTTTATAGCGTTATTTGTTTATTATGTATTTTTAAAAACTAGAAGTGTTATAAAATGTTTGATTTCGGGAGTTGTTTTTTATTCTTTTCTTTTTCTGGCATTTATATCTCCTTATCTGATTAATTTTTTTGATTTTGAAGTTGAATCATTCCATGGAAGAGATATAGTGTTCTTTTTTTCTATTTTGAGTTCTATTTTTGTTACTTTTCTGTTTTATCTCTCTAGGAAAAGAACATTTTTAATTGCTTTTAAGGATATACGTTTTTTGAGGCTGGGGTATTTTTTGTTAATTTTTGCTCTTGGTCTAGCTTTTGGATACAAAGAGTTTTCAATTAGCTTTTATGAAATTATTATGCCGGCTTTGATTTTGTCCATAAGCATCGTTTTTGCTTGGAGTTTTTCGGTTATAACAAATAATTTTGCTGATTATGAAATTGACAAAGTATCTAACAAAAAAAGGCCTCTTTTTGATGATGATATTTCTATCGAAGAGTATAAAACAGTTGCACTTTTTTCGTTGTTAATGTCTTTAATTAGTGCTGCTGTTGTACATTATTTTGCTTTCTTTTATTGTGTTTTATTTATTGGAATATATTTCATATACTCTATGCCACCAGTAAGATTTAAAAGAGTTCCTGTGCTGTCAAAATTAGCCATATCTCTTAACTCTTTTATTGTTTTTGTTTTGGGAGTTCATGTTTTTGTTATGAATGTGCCATATGTTTCTTCCAATTATATTATGGACTTTGTTCCTGAGAGGTATATTTTATTCTTTCTTGTATTCTTTACTTTAGCAGCTAACTTTATTGACATAAAGGACTACGAAGGAGACAAAAAGGAAGGAATAAAAACTCTTCCTGTTCTTCTTGGACTAGAAAGAGCGAAGACTGTGATAGCCTTATTTTTTAGTCTTCCCTATCTTTATGTAGCTTATATTTATCCTGAGACAATACCGGGCTGTCTTTTGTTTATAGTCATCAATACTTTTCTTATTAAAAGAAAAAACTATAGAGATGGAACACTTCTTTTTTCTTGTCTTTTAAGTATTTTATTGTTTCTATTTTTTCATCTTAATTATTTAACCCCTCCTTTTAATTTGCTTGATTTCTTCATCTAGAAAGCTAGCCTAATTCTAAAATGCGTGAAAAAGTAAGGTTGGAAATAGAAAAAGTTTTAGGAAGCAATTTTAAACTGGAAACTCCTCCGGAGGGCTTTGGAGACTATGCCTGCGGAGTTTTTCATTTGGCAAAAGAAAGAGGAAGGAGCCCCAAAGAGGTGGCAGAAGAGGTGTCTTCCGAGTTTTTTTCTTCTTTGTTTGAAAAAGTGGAGCCTTGTGGGGGGTTTATAAACTTTACCATAAGCAAGGAGGCGCTAAAGGAAGAGCTTCTTTCTATTACAGAGAAAGGTGGTGAGTACGGGAAAAAGGAGGACAGAAGAGTGGCTGTAATAGAGTACTCCTCTCCCAACATTGCCAGACGCATGGGAGTGGGGCATTTGCGATCTACTATTATTGGTGAGTCTCTTGCACGTATATACCGTCATTTGGGATGGAGGGTGGAAGGCGTTAATCATCTCGGTGACTGGGGAACGCAGTTCGGAAAACTTATATACCAGATAAAAAAAGAAGGGGTAGATCCTTCCTCTCTCACCATAGAGAAGATGGAGGAGCTTTATGTGAACTTTCATAAAGACGGGGACGAAGAAGAGGGCAGGAAGTATTTTTCTATGTTGGAGAAAGGTGAAAGGGAGGCGCGAGAGATATGGGATCTTTGTGTTAAGGCGAGCATGAAGGAGTTTGAAAAGACATATAAAGAGCTTGAAGTGGAGATAGATCACGTTATCGGGGAGAGTTTTTATGAGAACATGCTTCCCGGGATCGTGGAGGAGGCAAGGAAGATAGCTACGGAGAGCGAAGGAGCGCTCATAGTGGAGTTTGATGACATGCCTCCCGCTATGCTTTTAAAATCCGATGGTAGTACCACCTACTTTACTCGCGACTTGGCGGCCGTAAAGTACCGCAAAGAAGTGTTCAAACCCCATCTTATGCTATACGAGATAGGGGCGGAACAGTCTCTTCACATGAGACAGGTGTTCCGTGCCGCGGAAATGCTTGGAATAAAAGAAGAGACGGAGCTTTTCCATGTTGCTCACGGCATGTTTAGTCTAAAGGAAGGAAAGATGTCCACGCGCAAGGGACGGGTTGTGCACTTAAGAGATGTTCTGGAGGAAGCAAAGAGGCGTGCCTTGCTTCTTATAAAAGACGAGTCTTTGAAAGAAAAAGAGGAAGTTGCTAGAATAGTGGGAACGGGAGCGGTAAAATACGGTAACCTTAAAGTTCACCACAAGCGTAACATAGTCTTTGACTGGGATGAGGTCATTACTCTTAAAGGAGATTCGGGCCCGTATTTGCAGTACACCGCTTTGCGCTGTAAAAGCGTACTCTCAAAAGGAGGGAGTTACGGAGAGTTTGACGATCTAAACGAAGAAGATCTTTCCGTTGTAAGAGAGATGATGCGCTTCAAGGAGTGTTTGCAAGACGCTGCGGAGAACTTTTCTCCCAATATTTTAGCCGCTTTTGCTTACCGTTTGGCGCGTAGCTATAATCTTTTTTATGAAAACTATAAGATAACGGGGAATAACGGACGTATGGCTGTTACGGAAGGAACTTTTATCCTTTTGCAGACCGCCTTGCACTTGCTTACTGTTTCACTTCCCCCGAAAATGTAGACCTATGAAGTTATCAAAAATAGAAGAAGAAGTATTGGAGTTTTGGGAAAAAGAAAAGATATTCGAGAAGTCGCTTGAGGAGCGCAAGAACGCTCCTGTTTTTAGTTTTTACGATGGCCCTCCTTTTGCTACCGGAGATCCGCACTATGGCCACATTCTTGCTACTACCATAAAAGATACCGTGTTACGTTATAAGACAATGCAGGGTTTTTATGTTCCTCGTCGTGTGGGATGGGATTGTCACGGACTTCCGGTGGAAAACCTTATAGAAAAAGAGCTTAAAATAAATGACAAAAGAGAGATAGAAGAGATGGGAATAGACAAGTTCAATGAGGAGTGCCGTGGCTCTGTATTTCGTTGTGTGGACGAGTTTAAGCGCGTTCTGCGTCGTGTGGGAAGGTGGGCGGACTACAGCAACGACTACTCTACCATGGACAATAACTACATTGAGTCTGTTTGGTGGGTGTTCAAGCAACTCTACGACCGTGGGCTTGTTTATCGTGAGTACCGCGTCAACCCTTACTGCATACGTTGTGGGACACCGATATCGAACTTTGAAGTAAATCAGGGATATGCAGAAAAAGAAGATCCTTCTTTGTACATAAAAATGAAGATTTCCGTGGGAGAGTTTGAGGGAGTCTATCTTCTTGCTTGGACAACCACTCCTTGGACGGTTCCCGGCAATGTCGCTTTGGCGGTAAATCCGGAGCTGTCCTATGCTCTTGTCTCTTACAATAATGAGAAGTTTTTGTTACTAAAAGAAAGAGTGGAAGATGTTTTTGGAGAAGAAGGAGAGATTGTTTCACACATAAAAGGAAGCGATCTTCTCGGTGTACGCTATAATCCTCCTTTTGACTGTATAAACAAGCAGTCTCCGGAGGGGCTGGAGAACGCTTTTCGTGTATATGGCGCTGATTTTGTGAGCAGTGAAGACGGAACGGGAGTAGTGCACATCGCTCCTATGTATGGAGAGGATGACTTCTCTTTGGGGCAGGAAAACAACCTTCCTTTTATGCACACTGTTGATGATAAGGGATGCTTTGTTTCCGGAGAGATGAAAGGAAAGCATATCACGGAAACAGGCGCGACAGATGCATTAAAAGAAAAAGATCTTCTTTTAAAGGAAGAGAAGGTGGTGCACAGCTACCCTTTCTGTTGGAGGTGTGATACGCCGCTTATCTATTATGCTCTCAAAACGTTCTATATTGCCGTGACAAAGATAAAGCAAGAGATGCTTGAGACAAATGAAAAGATCCACTGGATGCCGGAACATATAAAACATGGAAGGTTCGGAAAGTGGCTGGAGGGAGCACGTGACTGGTCTTTTTCTCGCAACCGTTTTTGGGGTGCCCCTATTCCCGTTTGGGAGTGTGAAAGTTGTGGAGAGTTTCATGTGCCTGCAAAAAAAGAAGAACTCGGTGAGATAGAAGATATGCACCGCCCTCTTATAGATGAGGTAACTTTTACTTGTAGCTGCAAGGGCGAGATGCATCGTGTGGAAGAGGTTTTTGATTGCTGGTTTGAGTCCGGTTCAATGCCTTACGCGCAGTGGCACTATCCTTTCGAGAACAAGGAGATGATGGAGAAGAGTTTTCCGGCGGACTTTATCGCGGAAGGAATAGATCAAACGCGTGGATGGTTCTACACTTTGCACGTACTCTCTAACGTTCTTACGCTTGAGGATGTTGGTCTTGGAAAAAATCTTCCCGCTTTTAAGAACGTGATCGTGAACGGTTTTGTGCTTGACGCGGAAGGAAAGAAGCTTTCCAAGAGACTGGGAAACTACCCTCATATGGATGATGTTTTTGAGCAGTTTGGTGCGGACTCTTTGCGTTTCTTTCTCTTGTCTTCCCCCCCTATTGGAGAGGACTATCTTTTTTCCGCAGAAAAAGTGAAAGAGTGCCACGGAAGAGTGATGTCCACTTTTTATCACTGTTTTTCCTTTTTTAATTCCTACGGCAAAAGATCGAACGCAAAGGCAAAAGACCCTCTTAATCTTTGGGTGCTTGCGCGTTTAGAGCAAACAAAAGAAGAAGTGACACGTGAGATGGAGAGGTACGATCTTACCTCCGCTTCGCGTGCACTGGCGCACTTTATCGATGATCTCTCTAATTGGTACATAAGAAGGGCGCGCAAGGATTTCAAAGAAGGAAGAGAGGAGTTCTTTTCCACTCTCTACAGTGTTCTTATTGATCTTTCACGCATGCTTGCACCTTTTGCTCCCTTTATCTCCGAGTATGTCTACAAGGAGCTTAGCGGAGAGCTTTCCGTACACCTTGCCCTTCTTCCGGAAAGATCGGAGTTTGACAGTAAGATAATCGATGATATGCAAAAGGCGCGCGAGGCGGTGTCAGAAGCTTTAAGGCAACGCGCAGAGGCGGGCATAAAGATAAGACAACCCCTTCCTTTGCTGGAAGTGAGCGAGGATGTTCCTCAAGAGATGTTTGATATTATAAGAGATGAGGTTAACGTAAAAGAGATTTCTTACGGAAAAGAAACTGTTCTTTCTCTTGATATAGACGATGATCTGCGTGAGGAAGGGGACGTAAGAGAGATTACAAGGTGCCTTCAATCTCTTCGCAAGAAAGCGCAACTTACTCCGCAAGACAAAATAGTTGTTTTCTATGAAGGATCAGAAGAGTTGATGGAGAAAAACAAGGAAGAGATAGCAAAAGAAACGACGGCACAAGCGATAGAGTCTGGACTAAAAAAAGATGTTCTCGCACAAAAGAGTGTAAAGCTTTCCGGGGGAGAGGCCGTTTTGGGAATATGTTTACACACAACCACACAAAAGGGGTGATACTGAAAAACCACCCTGTCAGGGAAGCGGATATCGTTTATACCGTTTACACGCAGCGTTTCGGGTTGGTGCATGTGCTTGGCAGATCGGTTCGTAAGGGAAAGCTTTCTATGGGTATGAGCCTTTTTTCGCTCGTCGAGTTTGGCTTTATTCAAGGAAAGAGCTATAATACCCTTACAGATGTAAGTTGTCTGCACTCCTTTGCGGGAGCACGGGAGAGCCTGTTAAAGCTTTCGCTCTTTTACCGATTAGCAGAGACAGTGCTTTTTCTTATCTACGGAGAAGAAAAAGAGGAAGACGTTTTTCATCTCCTTGTTGGCGTAATGGAAGAAGTGGAAAGAAAACAGCTCTCTTCCCGGGAAGCGTCTCTTATACGTACTTATTTTTCTTTTCGTCTTCTCGACATTTTGGGCTACAGACCAAGAACAGATGGGTGCGTTATCTGTAGCAGAAACATAGACAAAGAAGCTTACTTCTCTCCCTCAAAAGGAGGCACGGTTTGCAAGAACTGCTCTTTTCGTTCTATCTTTGTAGGGGACATAGAAGTTCTGCGCTCCTTTTTAAGAGAGGACATGGACAGTGTTATGGGTTATGACCATCGTCTCTTGGAAAGGGTTTTAGAACAGTATCTTTACTCTTTAAATTGAAATAACAATGCCTAAAAAAGTACTCCTAATAGTTTTCATAATTACTGTCATTACCGTTTTTGCAAGCTGGTTTTATTACCAGAGGAACGTTTTTTCGCAGGACGATCTGCGATTTAGCGTGGAACTCTCCAAAGACGATGTTAGTTTGGGAGAAAGCGTGGATTATGTAGTGAGCTACAAGAATAACGGTGATATCCGTTTGGAGAATGCCACTCTTTTGTTTGAGTATCCCGAGAGTTCTTTCCCGCAGGAGATGGAAAGAGACGATGTCACAAAAAGAGGGGAGCTTCGCCGCGAGGTTGATTTGGGTGATATAAGTCCCGGAGAGGAGGGCGTGCTGTTCTTCCCTGCCAGGCTTTTCGGAAAAGAGGGGGACTACATCTCCGCTGATGCGCGCATCAGCTATATTCCCCGAAATCTTAATGTGCGATATGAGTCTCAGCGGGAGCATAATCTGCGCATGGGAAGTGTTCCCATAGACTTTGCTTTTGACTTCCCTTCCAATGTGGAGGCTGACAAAGAAGAGACTTTTCGCTTGAAGTACGAGTCTGATGTGGACTATCCTCTTACCGATCTTGAGGTGCGCGTACAGTTTCCTTCTGAGTTTGAGATAAAAGGAAGTAATCCGCGCATGGGAGAGGACAATGACTGGAGTATATCTCTTTTAAACAGAGGCGAAGGAGGAACTATAGACATAGAAGGAGTGCTGGAAGGAGAGCCGGGGGATGCGAAAGTTTTTGAGGCACTGCTCGGAATATGGAGAGATAATACGTTTATTCCCATAAAGGAAACTTCCCGCGGAGTAAGTATCGCGGAGCCTCTGCTCTTTGTTACCATGCAGGCAAACGAATCTTCGGATTACGTCGCCGATCCGGGAGATCTTCTTTATTACGAGATATTCTTCAAGAACATGAGTGATGATGCTATGGAGAACCTTTTTGTTACCGCCAAGCTTGACAGGGAGGTGATAGAGTTTGACGAGGTAGAGCCCCTTACGGGACGTTTTCAAAAAGAGACGGGATCCATACTGTGGAATCATGCACTTGACTCTACTCTGCGATCCCTTTCAAGTGGGCAAGAGGAGAGCGTTTCTTTCTATGCTCCTCTGCGTGACGAGCTTCCTTTCGACCCTCAGTCAAGACTGGAAGTAGATGTTGATGGTGTGAAGGAGGAGCTTGTTACAAAGATAAATACAAAGTTGAACATTTTCTCGGAGATTGTTATGGACAGTGAGGAGTTTGACGAGGTGGGACCTTTCCCCCTTTTGAGAGGAGAAGAGTCCACGTATGTTGTAAGGCTTGAGGTGGAGAACATGTATACTGATGCGGAAGATGTAGAGGTTTCCGCCACCCTTCCTCGGGGAGCGGAGATCACGGAGGAGGTCTATCCGGAAGAAGAGGAGATCTCTTTTGACTCCAAAAGAAGAGAGGTTAAATGGGAGGTGGGAGATCTTTACCGTGACACGCAAAGGGAGCTTCTTTTTGAGGTTGTTATAGAACCCCAAGAGGATGACCTGGAAGAGCTTATGTCAGAGGTAACGGTAACAGGAGTAGACATTATTACAGAGAAAGAGGTGTCTTCTTCCGCTGATGCTCTATTACTTGAAATAGAAGAAGACGAAGAAGAACTATGAAACTGCGAACAATAACTGTTCCGCGAGAAGGTACGCGCGCTGCCGCAGTGCTTGTTTTTGTGAGAACAGGATCAAAAAACGAAGAAAAAAAGTTTTCTGGCATATCACACTTTTTGGAGCACATGCTTTTCAAGGGGACAAAAAAACGTCCCTCTCCTTTACTTGTCGCAGAAGAGCTCGACAAAGTGGGAGGATCGTTTAACGCTTTTACTTCGGAAGACTTTACAGGATACTACGCTAAAGTAAACGGCAAAAAAATCGATACTGCGCTCGATTGGGTTTCCGACATATATCAAAATCCACTTATTCCGCAAGAGGAGGTGCAAAAAGAAAAGGGTGTTATAAAAGAGGAGATAAATATGCGGTTTGATGATCCCATGTCGCACTGCGACACTCTTTTCCAAAAACTTCTTTATGGAGATCAGCCCGCGGGGTGGGATATCTCGGGAAGCAAGGAGAGTGTTGATGGTATACAGAGAGAGGACCTTTTTTCTTACATGGAGTCACAGTACACCTCTCAGAACACGGTGGTAGTGGTTGCTGGCAACATAGAAAACAACATAGAAGAGAAAGTGAGAAGCTATTTTTCCGGACTAAGAGAGGGTGTTGCACGTGAGTGTCCTCCCGTAAAAGAAGAACAAGGCTCGCCCGCCGTTTCTTTTTTTGAGAAAAGCACGGACCAGACGCATCTTTGCCTTGGAGTAAGGGCGCACAATCTTTTAAGTGAAAAGAGGCACGCTCAGAAAGTTATTGCAACTATCTTGGGAGGTATGATGAGTTCACGCCTTTTTACGAGAGTACGTGAGGAGATGGGGGCTGCTTATTACGTTCAAACTTCTTTAGATGAAACTCCTCACACGGGATATATGGTTACTCGTGCGGGAGTGGATAATAAACGTATAGAGGATGTTGTTTCTGTGATCTCTAAAGAGTATGCCAGAATGAAAAACGAACTTGTGGGAGAAGATGAACTAAGAAAGGCGAAGGAGTACATTAAAGGGAAAAGCTCCCTGCGACTGGAGTCTTCTGATGCTCTTGCTTACTTTTATGGATTACAAGAGCTGTTGCAGAGAAAGACACACTCTCCGGAAGAGATCTTCTCTTTTATCGACAGTGTAAAAACGGAGGATGTGCGCTCTATCGCAGAAGAGATATTTGTCTCCCACGGCATGAACCTTGCTCTTGTCGGTCCGCGTAAGCCTGAAAACTTGGAGAGTTTAATGTCTATATAGGGGCGGTGAGAATTATGCTGAAAAAATATTTTCTTGTCTTGTCGTTCATATTTTTTGTTTTTTCCTCTTTTCTGTTTGCTCTCTTTTTCTATTCTCATGTGCTTTTCTCGCTTTTATCTCTTTCTGTTATTTTATCTTTCTTTTCCTTGGCTCTTTTTTATCACAACTTCTTTTCTCGAAACTTTTGGAAGATCAATGGAGTCTTGTTATTGATGCTTACTTTGTCTTTTCTTCTTTTTTATGTTTTTGATGTTGATAAAGTAAAAGTGGGCCCAGAGCCAAGAGAACGTGAAAGTGCAGTAGTTGATGTTTACTATACAAATACCTTTATTCCCGGAGGACCTTTTCTCTCTTTTGAGATTGATCGTGTGGCGTCTTACTCGGATCTGTACTATCTCTGTGTTCCGGGGGTTGTGGGAAACATGTTAGTTTTTTTAGTATTGGCAAACTTTATGCTTTTCTTTAGACCTCAAAGAAGTTACTTGCGTATCATATCCCTTTCCTTTCTGGGTGTCTTGTTTGCTTTATCTCTGCTTCTGATCTTGGTTCCTCCTCTTGCTTTATGGATCTTTGCTTAGAAGTGTTTAACAGTTTTTGGAATGTTGCTTTTTAAATGTTTTTTGTGTTAATATCAAAGTAATGGAAAAGAGCGTTTTAGATATAACTTGGGGCACCATATTTAAGTTTTTACTGGCGGTTGTTGGTGTTTACTTTCTCTACCAGATAGCAGATATCTTGGTGCTTTTTCTTTTTGCGCTCATAATCTCTATAATGCTAAATCCCGCGGTAAGTTTGGTGCGTCGTTTGCGCATACCGCGGTCCGTGGCGGTTATCGCTATATACTTTGGATTTTTTGGCATCTTGAGTTTTGCTATATATCTTGGTGTGCCGGGGCTTGCGGACGAGGTAAGTGAGTTTTACTACTCCGTCCCGGAGTATTTTGAGAGGATATCGCCTGTCATGCAAAAGCTGGGAGTGGAAGCATTGGAGAGCGCGGACTCATTTTTAGAGCTTTTAAGAGATTCTTCGGATGCTATAGCGGCGGGAGTTTTTAATGCTCTTATTGTTATATTCGGAGGTCTTTTTAGTGCCATATTTGTTATTACCATGGCCATATTCCTTTCGCTGGAAGGGAACGTGGTAGAGAAAACGATCGGGAAGCTTGCTCCTGCAGAGAAAAGAACACAAGCTCTCTCCTTGTGGAAGAGGGCGCGCAATCAGGTGAGTAACTGGTTCTTGGGGCGTGTGCTTGCCGGTTTGTTTGTTGGTGTTCTCTCTTACATTGTTTTTTACTTGTTTGATGTGAACTATGCTCTTCTCTTTGCCCTTATTGCGGGACTGTTTAACTTCATCCCTTACATCGGACCGGTCGTTTCCGGAGGAATATTCTTTGTTATCATCTCTCTTACAAGTCTAGAGAAAGCGGTTTTTGTGCTCATCGCTTTTGGTATAATACAAACGATAGAGAGTAGCGTGATTACGCCTCTCTTGTCGCGGCGCTTTATGGGCGTCTCTCCCGTGCTGGTGCTTATCGCCATCGTTATCGGAGGAGCGCTTTGGGGAGCACTGGGAGCGTTCCTTGCCATTCCCATTCTTGGTATCTTGTTTGAGTTCTTTAAGGAGTACCTTGATAGAAGCAAAGATTAAAGATGCTTTACGTTATCGCTACCCCTATCGGGAACATGGAAGACATATCTATGCGCGCGTTGCGCATTCTAAAAGAGGCAGACATTGCTTTCTGTGAAGACACACGTGTTACCTGTAAGCTTTTTTTTAAGTACGGCATTGATACGCCCCTAAAATCTCTTCACCGTCACAGCTCTTCAAGGGTGCTTCAGTCTGCCGCTAAGCGTGCCGCCTCAAGAGAGAAAGTCGCTTACTTGTCAGACGGTGGTACGCCGGGCATATCTGACCCCGGGGCAGCACTTGTCCTTTCCACCTTGAAGATCGATCCCCATGCAAAGATCGTGCCTGTTCCCGGACCTTCCGGTGTTGCTGCTGCTGCGAGCGTGTGTGGTTTTCCCATGGAAAGGTTTCTTTTTTTGGGATTTCCTCCCAAGAAGAGAAAGCGAAAGGCTTTTTTTAAAGAAGCGCTTTCTTCCGACTATCCCGTGGTCTTTTATGAGTCACCACACGCGATCGTGAAAACTCTGCAGGAGATATCATTGATAGAAGAAGATAGAGAAGTTTTTGTGATGCGTGAAGCGACCAAGATGCACGAAAAGAATTATCGTGGTACGGTAGAAGATGTTTTAAAAGAGTTATTAAAAGAAGATATAAAAGGTGAGTTCACCGTGGTAATAAAATGAAGTTCTACATTACAACAAGTATCGCTTACACCAACGCTTATCCTCATATTGGGTTTGCTTTGGAGCTACTACAAGCGGATGTTATTGCAAGACACAAAAGAAGATCGTGCGACGTTTTCTTTCTTACGGGCACTGATGAACACGGAACAAAGATTGCGCACGCCGCAAAGGAGAACGGCATGGAACCAAGGGAGTTCGTGGAGGACATTACAGGGAAAGTAAAAGAGCTTACCGAAAAGCTTTGTATCTCAAACGATGACTTTATTTGTACTACCGACAAAGAAAAACATTGGCCGGGAGTGTTTGATGTCTGGAAAAAACTCAGTGAGTCCGGAGACATTTACAAAAAACACTACAAGGGACTCTACTGCAAGGGCTGTGAGGAGTTCAAGAGAAAGAAGGATCTCGTAGAAGGAAAATGCGTTTATCACGATAAAGAACCTCAAGAGACAGAAGAGGAGAACTACTTCTTTCGTCTTTCGCGTTACAAAGAGCAGATAAAGCGCCTCATAGAGAGTGATGAGTTGCGCATAATTCCGGAAAGTAGAAAAAAGGAGATACTCTCTTTTATGAAAGAAGGACTGGAAGATGTAAGCATCTCGCGAAGCAGAGAGACGCTTTCTTGGGGAATTCCTGTTCCGGGGGATGACGATCAGACAATATATGTTTGGGTTGATGCGCTTACAAACTACATATCTGCGCTGGGATACGGAAGAGACGAGGAGCTTTTTTCAAAATACTGGCCTTGTGATGTGCACTGCGTCGGAAAAGATATTTTACGTTTTCATGCTCTTATCTGGACAGGCATGCTTCTTTCTGCGGGGATAACACCTCCCCGAGAGATACTTGTGCACGGCTTTATTACCGTGGAAGGGAGAAAAATGTCAAAGAGCCTTGGAAACGTTATCGATCCTCTGGCTTTACTTGAAGAGCACCACGTGGATGCTGTGCGATACTTCTTTTTGCGTGAGGTTCCCGTTACTGCGGATGGCGACTTTTCCGAGAGCAGATTTAAAGAGAGGTATAATGCCGATCTTGCCGATGGACTGGGAAATCTTCTCTCGCGTAGCATTGCTCTTGCAAACAAGAAGGGGGTTGATAAGGCAAACGGCACACAAGAGATAAAGCGCAAAACGGAAGAGGTGTTGCATTCAAGTATGAGTCTTATCGATAACTACAAACTAAATGAAGCACTGGAGAAGATCTGGGAGCTTATACACTTTGCTGACCGTTACATAGAAAGAGAGAGACCTTGGGAAGAAGGAAAAGAAGAGGTGGTGGAGAGCCTCTTGTATATGCTCTTGGCTCTTGCCGATATGATCGCTCCTTTTATGCCTTGGACATCAGAGGAAGTGCAAAGGCGTGTAGAGAAAAAAGAGAAAGGCGGACTTTTTCCCAAAACGTAGTTGTGCTATTTAGCTGATTGTATTATAATGACTTATAATTATGAATGAAAAAATAATAATAATATTAATTGTTGTAGTGGTTGCGATTTTTGTTGCCTTTGCAGGCTATTTTTCTACCACTGAAGATGTCGATGTTTCCCAAAAAGAAGATGCTTTCTCTCTTTCTGTAGAAAGAGAAAATGTCTACATTGGCAATATTTTTCTTACAAAAAGAGAGTGGGGAAAAGATGGAAGTTCTTTAGAGTTTGCGCCCGGAGATTATATGGGCATAAGAGCAGAATTTGATATTCAAGACGATCTCAGGATAAGTTTCCAGCTTTTAGATGAAGGGGGCGAGGTCTTAGAAGAGAGGTTTTTTCCTCCTCTTGCATATCGCGAATTCACGATGTATCACGAGCCCAACGAAGAGATTGTAAGGTGTTGTGGGTACACGCCTTCTGACCCGGGAGATTACTATATTGGCATATTCATAGGAGAAGAGAAAGCTGGAAAAGTGCCTTTTAGCGTAACAGAAACGGAGTAAATCATATCACCGCATTTTTAATGGCTAAGGGATTTACATTAATAGAAACGATGATCGTGGTTGCCACGCTTGCGCTTCTTGCGTCAAGCGTGGTGATTGTTGTTGATCCTGCGGCAAGATTTGAGGATGCGCGTGACAGTCAGAGGGAGATACACGTGCAGAGCATATTGAGCGCCATAGAGCAGAAAAGAACAGTAGAGAGAGGATGGACGGTAACAGAGGACTGTGAGGAGATTCCGCACGAGATAGATGAAGACGACTATCCTGTTTTTGAGGAGATAGGTAGAGATTACTACGATCTTTACTCTTGCCTCGTTCCCGATTATCTTCCGCAGGAGTACTATGAGCCGCGTGAAGGAGATAGTGATAATACGGGATATGAAGTGTGGAAGAACCCTTTTAGCGGACGTGTGACGGTTCGTTACCAAGACGATGACAAAGAGATCGTTGCCGGCCCGGAAGAGTATTGGGTGCTTGGTATACCAATGGTGGAGACGGACGAGCCCTATGATATAGGGTTTGAGGATGCGAAAGCGGGAGGGGAAGTACTGCACGACGGGGACTCTGCCGTTTTTGAGAGAGGTGTTACGTGGGGAACGGAGCCCGAACCGGAGATATCCGGGAATCGTTCTCTGGACGGCTCTGGATTGGGAACTTTTGAGAGCGAGATGACGGAAATGGAACCTGATACGGACTACTATATGCGCGCCTACGGAAGAAATGAAGTGGGCGTAGGCTACGGAGATGAAGAGGAGTTTCGCACCTTTAGTTTAGAGCCGGGAGTGGAAACACTTCCGCCTTCGCATGTGGGAAATGATGTTGCTACCATAGAAGGAGAGGTGCTCTCTCCGGGCATAACTACCCCGCAGGTATATCTGCAGTGGGGTGAGACCGATAGCCTTGGAAATGAGATATCTTTTGGTGAGGGAGAGAGAGGTGTTTACTCGGAGGAGATCACACACTTAGAGTTGGGAGAGACTTATTATTACCGTATAATGGCGGAAAACACGGAGGGTGCTTCTTACGGAGATATAGAGGAGTTTACTACAGAATTGTCTGAACCGGCTGTAAACACTGTTTCTGTGTCTGCTACGGGAGGATATACTGCAAACCTTGAAGGAGAGGTTTACAGCAGGGGTGGTTTGCAGGTTACGGAGCGTGGTTTTTGCTACAACACTTATGGGTCTCCCGATATGTCCGATGAGTGCGTGCAGGATCAACAAGGAGAATTAGGGTTTTTTGAAGAAAATATTGAGGAGTTGGATGCTAACACTACTTATTACGTACGTGCCTATGCGGAAAACAGTGAAGGAATAGGGTACGGAGAGGAGTTATCCTTTACTACCGACATGACTCCCCCGGAAATAGAAACGGAAGAGCCTTACAACGTTACCGGTGATACGGCCGATTCGGGAGGTGATGTTTACTACACCGGAGGAGGTACTATTGTTGATCGTGGGGTGTGCTGGAGCAGGCTAGGGACGCCTACAGTGGACGATGACTGCACACACGATGGAATAGGCGCGGGAGTTTTTGAGAGTCGCATAACAGGACTTATCGGAGGAGAAACTTATAACGTGCGTGCTTTTGCGGAAAATGAGGAACATCTTACTTACGGAGATGAGTTAGATTTTCTTACCGAGTCCACTCCTCCGCATGTAACCACTAAAGATGCTACCGGAGTGGGTGCTACTTCCGCTCTTTCGGGAGGAGAGGTAGAGCTTACGGGAGGAGAGGAAGTTACTGCGCGCGGGGTGTGTTACAACACGGTTGGAAGTCCTACGATAGACGATGACTGCACGGAGGACGGTTCGGGACTGGGAGAGTTTGATAGCATACTGGAAGATCTCAGTCCCGGAACAACTTACTACGCGCGTGCTTACGGAGAAAATATTGAGGGAGCGGGATATGGAGAACAGATAAGCTTTACTACTGATATAACCGCTGTGACGGTAGAAACATTTGAAGTTACCGATATATATCATGATACTGCTGTTTCAGGAGGAGAGGTGACCGATGACGGTGGAGGTGATGTAACAGAGCGCGGTGTGTGTTATGGTATGTCCTCTAGTCCTGTATTAGATGATACTTGCACACATGATGGACAAGGAGTGGGAACCTTCGAGAGCGAATTGACGGGACTTATCGGAGGAGAAACTTACTATGTACGTGCCTATGCTACAAACCAAGTGGGAACTGTTTACGGAGAAGAGGTAGATTTTGTGACAGACACAGGGCCTCCTTATGTGGAAACAAAAAGCGCTAGAAATATAACCACTGATTCTGCAGACTCTGGAGGGGATGTTACTTTTGATGGAGGTGCGGAAGTAACGGAGCGCGGGATATGTTACAACACTATGGGCAGCCCAACGCAGTATGACGATTGTATAGAAGATGAATCCGGGGGACTGGGAGAGTTTGATATTTCTCTTAGTGGGCTTGATCTTGGGACTACTTACTATGTGCGTGCTT
Source organism: Candidatus Nealsoniibacteriota bacterium (assembly GCA_003553505.1). Classification (GTDB taxonomy): domain Bacteria; phylum Patescibacteriota; class Minisyncoccia; order Minisyncoccales; family PWPS01; genus T1SED10-78. Next base: position 16,403 of record PWEN01000011.1, read on the forward strand.
ATGCCACAAACAGCATAGGAACACAGTATGGAAGTCAGATTAGTTTTACTACTGATGCGGAAGAGCCGCATGTGGAGACGGTAGAACTCCTAGAGGCGCGTCACGACTCTGCTACTGTTTTAGGAGAAGTGATAGATGAGCGTGGTGCGGATGTAGTAGATCGTGGAACATGCTGGAGTGTGAACACTAATCCTACTATTGACAATAACTGTACTAATGATGGCATGGGCCTAGGAGAGTTTGAGAGTGAACTTACTGACCTTGATATGCATCAACAGTATTATGCTCGTGCTTACGCTACAAACAATGCAGGAACTTCTTACGGAGGGCAAGTAGAGTTTATTACTGGCGTTGTAGAACCTATAGTTGAAACTACGCCTGTGACTGACATTGGGCTTTATGATGCCACTACTGGAGGCAATGTGGTAGACCATGGAGGAGCTGACATAGTTGATCGCGGTGTTTGTTATAACACGTATGGCTCACCTGACATAGGAGATGCTTGCACTCATGATGGTGCCGGAATGGGAGACTTTGAAAGCTATCTGGAAGGACTTGATCCCGGAATTGAGTACTATGTGCGTGCTTTTGCGGAAAATGAAGGAGGGGAAATAGGCTATGGTGACACAGAAACCTTCCAAACAGAAGATCCGGATCGCCCCGAGGTTACTACCGTAGGATATGAAGATGTGCGCTATAGTTCTGCTTTAGCGTTAGGAGAGGTGACCGATGATGGTGGAGACCACAATACGGAAAGAGGATTTTGTTATGATACTTCATCTGACCCCTTTTACGGTATTAATGACTGCGTGGTGGATGATGGCACAGGAGAAGGAGCGTTTGAGACGATTATAGAAGGACTAGACACAGGTGTTACTTACTATTTCCGCGCTTATGCTGTTAACGCTTATGGTGAAGTTGTCTATGGATCAAACAGAACATTTACCACTAGAGTGATTGTTCCTGAGGTAGAAACAGAAGATATTACAGACATAGATGAGAACTCTGCTTCTTCCGGAGGAGAGATAACTGATTATGGAGGCGGAGAGATAACGAGGAAAGGTGTTTGTTGGAGCACTGACCCTGAGCCGACCACTGGTGATGACTGCACAAATGACGGAGAAGGAACAGATGCCTTTGTTAGCGAAATGACAGGACTTGATCCGGCAACAGAGTATCATGTGCGTGCTTACGCGAGAAATAGTGCCGGAGACGGATATGGAGAAGAGAAGACGTTTACGACC
>PWEN01000029.1 GCA_003553505.1 Candidatus Nealsoniibacteriota bacterium
ATTCCAATTCTGAATAAGGAGGAAAGGGCAATTTCACTTTTATCGTAGGAATATAAAGACCAAGTAATAGGTTATCTGCATACTGGCCGGACCATATATAATCCATCTGACTCAAAGATTCTATAAAATTAGATTATATCGAATTAAGTTATTCTATTGGAAAAGAAATATGATTTTGCTGAGCTATAAGATTCAAACCAATCAACCAATAAAATAAATTAGCCCTTCTGTATATTGGTAGGATGATACTCCTATGATGTGGTATTGATGGTTGGTTTCAGCGGAACTATAGGCGAAACAGATCAAAATCTCGACAGTTCAGCAGATCGGTTGATATGGCTGGGTTCAGAGAATCTTTTTGAATTCGAAGACGATGATTTGAAGATCGTTTCTGTTCTTCATGAAATTCAGGAAGATGACCAGCCTGCCCAAGCCTGTGATGGTGAAACATTGATATGGATATGGGGTGAAATCTATGGGTATCATAACGGAACAGAATATAATCCTAAATATAATACTCATCCTGATTTATCGGATGCCGAGTATTGCGCCCGGTTGTATGAAGAAAACGGTCTCAATTTCATTGAGGGATTGAACAGCAATTTTGCTGGTGTGATTTATGATCGACAAAAAAATGTTGTAGCATTATTCACAGATAGGCTTTCGGCCATGCCTATTTTTTACACTGAACTCGAGGAAGACACACTTTTATTTTCCACCTCACTCCAATCAATCACAAATCATCCTTCTTTTGACCCTGAGTTCGACAAGCTAGGCGTGCAGGATTTTTTTACCAGCGGAAGAGTATATGGACTTCGAACTGTATTGAAGGACGTCAAACAGTTACATCCTGCTGGCATACTTAGATATGACCTAGATTCAGGAGAATACAATACTGAAGTATATTGGCGACCTAAATATGAACCAAAAAAACGATCTTTCGATGACTTTGTACAAGAATTCTATGATATTTTTAAACAGGTCCTATCTGAACAAACCCAAGAAAATCTAGATTACGGACTCATGCTGAGCGGGGGAAGTGATTCAAGATTGATAGCTGGAGCGATAGACCAGAAAATTAAGTGTTTTCACATGAACGAGACCATGAACGTGGAGGCTGAAACAGCAAAGTCGGTCGCTAAAAGATGTGGTCATGACTTTAAATTTTTGAAGAGGGATATTGAATATTATCCTAAGGTCCTGGAAAAGACCTCTGAAATATCTAATTTGATCAACTGGTTCGAAGAAGGACATACAGCAGGTTTTGTAAATGATTTAACTGAAAATTCCGAGTATCTGTTTATTGGACAATATGCAGATACTTTATTTGGACATTACATCCCTGAAAAAAATTTACATATTCCCCTATTCGGCAATCTCCAAATCCCTGTGTTGGAAAAGTTTGAGGATGTGATGGATTTTGAAAAAAAAGGAAAGCACAGTAGGAACGAAAAAGAACCTTCCTATATTGACAAAGAAATGTTGAATTCCTTAGACCCAATATCAAAAAATGAAAAAGGGAAAATAAAATACCAAGGAATGGAATATTATTCTTTAGAGAGCTTTATAAGAGGATCTTTCTATTATTATCCTCTAACAAATACTTACTCTTTTTTGACTCGGTCAACCTTGATTCAATCGATGCCTGTAAGGTACCCTTATCTGGATAACAGGATCATCGACTTATCATTACAAATACCTATTAAGCATCTCCTTAGAAAAGACATTTCTAACCGAACCCTACGTAGATATCACAAAGACCTTGCAAAGATCTCTCATCCGACCTCTGGACTGCCTCTGACTCGCTCCAAGTTGATGCACATTTTTTCAAAACATTATCAAGATTTCTTAGAAAAATTCAGTGCCTCTTCTAAACCTGATGCAGGGCCTATAGCCGATTACGGAAAAATCATCAGAGAATCAGATTTTGTGAAAAGAAAACTTGATGAACATTCTGGTCTGCTAGAAAAATGTGATTTTATATCCAAAAAGAAAGCTTGGAAAGTCTATCAGGAACATCTTGAAGGTAAAGACAAAGTCAATCAATTACATCCTTTGCTTACATTCATTGAAAACCCTATCACTGAAAAAATCATCTTATCTGATAGATGAACCTTTTTTAAGACCTACATAGAAAAAAGGTATAGTCTTTTATATGAGGTATTAATTCAAAAAACAAGAGAAAAAATGGCCAAAGATGAGCCTCTGGTTTCAGTGGTCATTCCGACCTATAATCGAGCGGACCTTCTTCCTAGAGCCGTAGACAGTGTTCTGAACCAAACTTATGAAAATCTAGAGGTGATCGTCGTCGATGACGGCTCTACGGATAATACTGAAGAAGTTATTAAAGATTACACAGATCCACGCGTTAGGTATATAAAATTGGAAGAAAACAGGGGCCAAAACCCCGCTAGAAACGTTGGTATCCGAGCAGCTGATGGCGAATTCATCGCAAATCAGGACAGCGATGACAAATGGCTCCCTGAAAAACTAGAGAAACAGATGGAAGTTTATCTAGAAGATCCTGATGTACCTAAATTAGTATATACAAAAGTTCGTGGAAGGTTCAAAGACGGGACCACAGTGACTGTACCAGAAAAATGGGTCGACAATAAAGAGGGCTATGTTCATGATCAATTGTTAAGGGGTAATTTTGTGTCTACTGTTGGTATGCTAACAGAAGAGAAGTGTTTAAAGAAGGTCGGTTATTGGGATGAAGAATTACCTAGGATGACCGATTGGGATTTAGCTTTGAGGCTCTCAAAACACTTTGAATTTAGGTTGGTAGATGAAGTACTGGTGTTAGCTTTCCATGAAGACGAACATGTTCAAGCCGACGTCGATGCACTTTTGGAAGGATATGAAAGGATATTTGAAAAACACTTAGAAGATTTCTTTAGACATCCTTCGATTTTAGCCAGTCACTATTTCAGGATGGCCTCAGGATACATACAAAAAAGAGAGTTGAAAAATGCTACGGAATATCAGAAAAAGGCTTTTGAGGTAGATCGTTATTCAGTCTGGAATATCTTGAAATTCTTCGCATCTTTTTTCGGAGTTAGTTTTTACAAGAATTTTAGAGGATTTTATAGAAGAATAGCCTACGCACCTCCTTTAAGATGAAGTATATCTCTTTTCTACGCATAAAATATAACTATCTATGTCTCTTAATCCATGCAAAAGAACATATGAGGTTTAAAATAAAATGTGGAACTGGATATTGATAATAATAGTTATCTTAACGATCTCTCACTTGATCGTAATCTTCAATTTCAACTTCATAATCAATCCCCATGAACCCTCTGTATTCACAAAGATATTTCCATATCAGTTCATCTATAACCTCGTATTTTCTAACATCAAACTAAACGAGGCTTACTTTTCCCTCAGAGTAGACATCAACACCAGCAAAGAAAATGTAAAAAAACACAACCAAGGTGTCTTAGAACTGATCAAAATAGCGAACAGATGTTCTATACCGATCACATTTTCTATTGTAGCAGATTTCTTACCTGCTCTATCTGATGAAGTCATAGAGATGATAGATAAAGGAGATCATGAAGTCATCTCACACGGTTTGAATCATGACGATATCACTGAGCAGGATCAACTAACATCTATAAAAAAATCAAAAGAATTATTGGAAAGCAAGTTCGATCAAAAAATCGTTGGTTTTATCGGCTCGAGAGGTAAACACGACCCAAGTACATTGAAAGCAGCGAAAAAAAGTGGAATCAAATTCATTTCTTCCGGCTATCTACCACATTTAAGATACTGGTCCTTCCCATATCCATTCAATAAGAAAGGTGTTTGGCTTCTAGGTGGAAGTATAAAAAGCGATTATCAACTTTACGAGGAAGAAAATAAAACGCCTGAAGAAGCGATAAATATCTGGAAGGACGCTATCGATTATAGAGCTAAAAAGGGCTGGTATACCCAATTAGAGTATCACAATTTTTCCACATCGGAAGAAAAGTTGAAAGCTTTGGAAGAACTTTTTGAGTATATAGAGGAAAATGAAAATCTGAAAACTATCACTCAAACAGAACTGATCAAGGAGGTTGAATGAGATGTCGGATGTAACGCTCAGCGAGTATGATCCTACATACAAAGACCGATTGATTGACTTTTTAGGCATGGGGATGAGTTGGGCCGAACTTAGCAAA
>PWEN01000063.1 GCA_003553505.1 Candidatus Nealsoniibacteriota bacterium
CCCATTACATCGTCTGTTGACCAGACGTGAAAGGGCAATCCAGTTAGGATCCCTATATTAACACGTCACGGTCGATGGACCAGGATGCCTTTCCAAATGATCCATGGAGCTCTGCTCTAGGACAGGAAGTCGTAACTGCTGTTGGAAGTAGGGCTTTATTATGGATTTAAAGGATAATATCCTGGCGATTGACTTGGTCAACTAATATCGAGGTGTAGATATGGTAGAGACACATCATCCAAGAAGAGGTTCGATGGGATATTCGCCCCGAAAACGCGCTAAAAGCATGGTTCCAAAGGTAAGATCATGGCCAGAATGGAATGGAGAGCCTAAAATACAGGGTTTCCCTGGATACAAAGCGGGCATGAGTCACGCATTTGTAGTCGATTACAGAAAATCAAGTACAACATCTGGCCAGGAAGTCAGGATACCAATAACCATAGTTGAGGTTCCGTCAATAGAGGTCTGCGGTCTCCGATTTTATGAAGAAACCAACGAAGGTTTGAGAACGATGGGAGAAGTGTGGGCTAGCGAAGTAAATGACTCGATCAAAAGAAGACTGCCCATCCCTGATCATTACGATACCGATGAGATGTGGGAGAAGATAGATAAAGACCTTGTTGACGATGTTAGAGCTATTATAAACACACAGCCTGAAAAAGTATCTGGAATCCCCAGTAAGACTCCCGAGATAATGGAATTAAGGATAGGCGGAGGGACGATACCCGAGAGGATAGATAAAGGTGAAGACATTCTGGGTGAAGAGATAAGATATGAAGACTTCTGCGAAGCGGGAAGGATGATAGACGTTTCCGCTATCACAAAAGGCAAAGGTTTTCAGGGACATGTAAAAAGATGGGGTGTTAAACTCCTTCAACATAAAAACAGTAAATCCGTTAGAAATGTAGGTAATACGGGTGTTTTCAGACCTGGTTATACTAGACCCACCGTCCCTCAAGCTGGACAGATGGGATATCACCAAAGGACCGAATTCAACAAACGTGTCCTCAAAGTCGGTGAGGACGGAGAAGAGGTGACGCCTGAAGGAGGATTCATAAACTACGGCGTTATCGAGAATAACTACGTTATCTTACACGGCTCCATACCAGGACCTTCAAAGAGATTAGTGGTCATGAGAGATGGAGTCAGAGATGAAAAATATGAAGTTCATGAACCGAACCTGACTTATATATCTACAGAATCAAGTCAAGGGGGTTAAGTGAATGCAGGCAAAAATATACAGTTTAGAAGGAGAAAAGAAAGACGAGATGGAGCTTCCTCCTATCTTTAAGGAGGAAATACGCCCCGACATCATAAAGAGAGCTGTTGAGGCTTCAGAAGCGAACAAAAAGCAGCCTTATGGCCCATCACCAGAAGCGGGGATGAGACATGCGACCGAGATGCAGGGTGTCGGTCAAGGTATGGCTAGAGTTCAGAGGCTGACTCAATATGGTGGAGCTAGAGCAGCCGAGAGTCCTCAAACCCGAGGGGGTAGAAGAGCTCATCCGCCTAAACCTGAAAAACAGATCGAAAAGAAACTGAACAAACAGATGAAATCTAAATCTAGAAGATCCGCTTTAGCCGCGGTTACCGACCTCGATATGGTGAAGGACAGAGGACACGAGATAGATGATGATTCTCTAGAATTTCCGATAATCGTGGAAGAAGGTATAGAGGATCTCGAAAAAACAAAGGAAGCGGTCGACCTCTTAGAAAAACTTGGCGTCTATTCTGACGTCATTAGAGCTAAAGAAGGTAAAAAGATCAGAGCGGGTAAAGGAAAGATGCGGGACAGAAAATATCGCCGGCCAAAAAGTATATTGGTCGTTATGAGCGAAGGCGCTACAGGTAGAAGGGCCTTTTCTAATCTCCCAGGAGTCACCGTAAGGAGTCCAGAAAACTTGAATATCGAAGATCTAGCTCCAGGTGGAACTATGGGCAGATTGACCCTGTTCAGCACTAAAGCTATAGATGGATTGGAGGATTGGTAATCTATGTCTGAATACGAATCACCTCACAAAATAGTGTTTCATCCTTACGTCACTGAGAAAACGATGATGGAGATGGAAGAGGAAAACAAACTCGAATTCGTAGTCGACCTCGAAGCTAATAAAAAACAGATAGCGAATGCGATAGAAGAATTGTTCGAAGTCGATGTAGAAAATGTCAATACTAGAATAGATAAAAATGGCAAAAGAGCTATAGTCAAGTTTACAGAAGAATATTCAGCTGAAGAAATAGGAATGAGAATAGGGGTGTTCTAAATGGGTAAAAGGATCATAACTCAGAGAAGAGGAAAAGGATCTTCCACTTATCGATCACCTAGTCACAGGCATCTAGCTACACCTGGTTATCCTAAAAGTCAAGAGACGACAGGAGAAGTTTTAGATATACATCACGCTCCAGGTAGAACCGCTCCATTAGCCGAAGTTAAGTTCGAGAACGGAGAGACCTCTTTCGTTATAGCAAATCACGGTCTATGGGTTGGAGAAAAGATAGATGTAGGCCCTGATGCCAAGATCGAAAAAGGCAATGTTTTACCTTTGAGTCATATCCCTGTAGGTACGTTTGTTTACAACATAGAGATGGAACCTCTTGACGGAGGAAAACTTGTGAAGAGCGCAGGAACGAGCGCCACAATTATAGCTCAAGATAGAAGAGAGACCGTACTAAAATTACCATCGGACGATTTCAAAAGAGTAGACAACAGGTGTAGAGCCACTATCGGTATAGTCGCTGGTGGAGGACACACCGAGCAGCCGATCGCTAAAGCTGGAAAGAAGGCTAAAAGTCTACGGAGTAAAGCTAAACGGGCTAAGAGGGTTAGAGGTATAGCGATGAACGCGGTAGATCATCCCCACGGTGGCGGTGACCATCAGCACGTCGGCGTACCTTCTACAGTCTCATCCAACGCTCCACCCGGCAGAAAGGTCGGTAGATTATCGTCTAAAAAGAAAAAGAAAGATAAGAAGAAGAAAAAAGAGAGGTGATGAATTATGGCGGATGATAGAATATCACGAGATCAACGAGAATTCACTTATCGCGGACATACTCTTGACGAACTCAAAAATATGTCACTAGATGAGTTGAAGGAAGTACTTCCATCGAGAGCGAGAAGAACGCTGAAGAGAGGTCTAAATGAAGAAGAAAAGAGACTTCTTGAAAAGGTAGAGAAAAAAGACAAGGATGTTTATCGAACGCACAGACGTGAGATGATAATACTTCCTGAATTTGTGGGTAAAAAATTCGCTATACATGATGGAAAAGAGTTCAAATCGATCAAGATAGAACCTGAGATGATAGGTCATTACCTCGGAGAGTTCGCCCTCACTAGGAAGAAAGTCGAACATTCAGGACCAGGTATCGGAGCGACTCGTTCTTCGAAATATATACCACTCAAATGAGGTGATAAGATATGGGATATACTATGGATCCAGATCCAGAGAAAACGGCAAAGGCATACGGAAGTGAGCTTCAAATATCTCCCAAAGAGTCGGCCGAGGTCTGTGATATGCTGAGAGGAAAAGATGTCGATAAAGCTCTAAACATCCTCGACCAAGTGATAGCAGGGGAGAGAGCGGTACCCTACAATAAGCACAATAAAAGGATAGCACATCAAAAAGGGGTAGGTCCAGGAGGTTATCCTAAAAAGGTGTGTAAGATGATGAAGGCGAAGATAGAAGAGTGTCGTTCCAATGCTGAAGATAAGGGTTTAGATTCAGATAATTTAAGGATCAAGGTGTTATCCGCCCATAAAGGCAGTCCCATAGAGGGACGTAGACCCAGAGCCATGGGCAGGAGCACGCCACATGATACCAAAACGACAAATTTAGAAGTGATTTTGGAGGAAAAGGAGGCATAATAGTGGCCAGAGAAAGAAAATTTATTGAAGAGAAGATGGATCGCGTTATACTGAAGGAATTCCTTCAGAAGCAAACCGAAAGAGCAGGATATGGTGGAGCTGATATCTCAAGGACTCCTATGGGAACTAGAATCACTCTCTACACCGAAAGACCTGCTTTAGTTATAGGAAGAAAAGGTAAAAGAATACGCGAGATAACTGAAGATATCAAGGAAAAATTTGACTTTGACAATCCACAGATCGAAGTTCAAGAGGTCGAAAGAC
>PWEN01000017.1 GCA_003553505.1 Candidatus Nealsoniibacteriota bacterium
GTCGCTCTAATTCTCTTATCCTGATCAACGAAGGTTCTTCAGTTGGATCACGGCTAGGCATTCTTTCCAATATAAGAGCCTCGGCGATCCTCTCTGCAGCTATCTCATCAGTTTCCGTTTTTCTGATTTGAGATTGTTTGAACCCTTCTAGCTCTAAACCGTTGAACACTTTTACATCCTCACCTGCGTCGAGGATATACTGGTACAGCGGTAAGTGATAGATCCCAGTAGATTCCATTCTGTAGATCACATGGTCTCCATGCTCTTCCTTCAGTTTATCGACATCGTTCATGAAGGTATCCATTCCAGTTTTATCTTTTTTATAGGTATTTCTAGGCATCAGTGTTTTGTTTCTACTGTCTTTGACTGCAGCTTTAAAATCGTCTTTACTCACATCTATACCCATACTCAGCCTATTCATCTTTTCCTACACTCCTATAAGTTTTTATGGGCTGAGGTCGTTAGTACCCCCGTGGCTATGCGAAACTGCAGGCTTGCACGTGATACATGGACATCACAGTAGGCCTTCTACTGTGAGCCATAACGTGCTCACTCGCAGACATCACATAGGCGGGGGAAACAGGCTTAAACGCGAGGACTTGACGCCTTAGAGTTTTATGTCCGCCTCCCCTCAGCTTATGTGATGGGCATAGCACACGGAGGTATAGACCTCATGGTAGGAAATACAAGCAGTTTCTTTTCGTTTGATTTTTTACTCTCTTCACCCACGGTTTCGAAATCAAAACCGCAATATAGTTATTTTACCATCATATTTTACGGTACAGATTAAAGGATATTAAGAATAATTTTCTAGAAGGAGAGAGATAAGAGGAGAATTAGAATAAAAATTTAGTGTAAAATCTTCTAAAATAATGAATGTAAGAGGTAACTAATCCCTAAGACCAAAAAGTATAGATGTCTACATAGAAGGTGCTTTAAACCTGTTTTCAAAGAGTTTAAACTAAAGGAGGGGCGTGTGAACACAAAAAATCAAATTTTTTCAGTGCATGTCTGATTTGAATTGTGGAAAATTATTCAAATCTCTAATATTTATTAGGTTTAAGAAAAAACGTCTTCTGTTATATCTCAAGTTTGACATTTGAATTACCTAGAGTCCCCTCTTTTTCATACCTTTTTTCTAGTTTTTTAATTTTTTCAGGTCTTTTCAAGCGATTGATTTGACAGATGATTTCATGTGTTGCCAGACAAGCATCTAAAAGGAATTATTAAGGAAAATTTACGGATAGAATTTGACAGTTACCGTAAAATTTTGTTCTAGATGATTATGATCCTCAGAAAAATGGTAAAATTGAGCTGTGATCAAGGGGAAAACCCTAAAAACGATGGATATTCAGATCGTAATTCCCCGAAAAACTGTTGTTTTTACCACCTGTCAAATAGATTTTCTTGACTTTTTCTAACGTAAAATGCAAATAACTGTCAAAGTTGGGTTATATTTTTTGAATTAGGATTGATAAAACAACTATTAACCACTAATTCCTAAAAAGACCATTTAAAATATCCTGTGTTTAAGTATATGTCGATATTGATTTTAAAAATATAAAAATCAAATGTGATATTATGTTTAGAATAACCAAAATAATTACTTATTATTTTAGGTAATCCTTTAATATTTCGATCGCTATCTCCTGATGAGCTTGACAAGTCATCATCTGTTTTATGAAAGATATATCCTTTTTTCTCATGAAAAGTTTAAGAAATTTAAACATTCCCAATTTCCTAAATACATATATTGTTGAACGCCTATAACCTGCTATACGTCCTAAAAAGACTTCCTCTCTTTTACCTTCGATGTACTGTTTGAATTTGATTTTGATAAATTCATCATTCTCTAATTCATCTGATATTTTCTCTATTTGGCTGTATAATTCCGATTCCTTAGATTTGAGTTCAATTGAAATATCATGGTTTTTGCATTGTGTGTAGGGAAATATTTCAAAATCTATAGCTTTTTCATCAACCTTCAAGTTAACTCCATAACCTTCAAACCATGATTTATTTTGCTTTTCAGAACCTGGGAACAAAAAGTTACCCAAACTATAGAAAATGGGTGCTCCTTCATATATTTCGTAACCTCCAATGCAGTGTGTGTGATGTGCAACAATCGCATCAGCTCCGCTCTCTGCAAAAAATCTGTATCTTTTCCTCGTTTTTGGGCTTGGATAATGGTGGTATTCATGACCTCCATGAATGATCACAATGACTTTGTCCGCATCTTTTTTTGCGTATTTTATTTGGTGAACGTTATCAATAAGATTCATTGGATTTGCCCCGCCGTGACTTTCATTTGCACAGGAGAATTCGACCTCAGCAAAATTCAAAAAGGCTAATTTCTGATTCTTAATATTTACGAAAAAAGGTTTCTGAGCGTCTCTTAGCGTCTCTCCTGCACCTACATAATTGAGATCATATTTTTCTAGAGATTCGATAGTGTCTTTTAATCCCTTTTCCCCTTGGTCGTAAATATGGTTATTAGCAAGAGTTACCAAATTAAATTTAGATTTCTTTAATACTTTTGCTATCTTGGGATTAGATTTAAAATTATATCCAAATTTATTTATTGGGTCATTTACTAATGTAAGTGGACATTCTAAATTAGTAATTGATATGTCTGCATTTTGGATTATGTTAGATAGGCCATCATATATTTCATGTGGTTCAAAATCATTCAAAAGTTTCTCTTCTAAGTCTCCAACCGGACAAAAATCTCCTGATATGAATATATTTATTCTTTGCATCATATTCACCTCATTTATGCTCTAACGCATATTAGTTTTTATTTTAGGACAGGGTCAAAAATCTACTTTAAATTTGTCTTTAGAATCTTTAATTCTTTTCTCTTTCACCTTTAAAAGAACTTCAAGATCTTCCCGCAAATTCGAATTTTCTATTTCCCTTTCCTGATTATTTTTTATTTCATACAACTCACTTTTTTTGTTATCGTGGTATACTAACTTTAAATTTTTAGTTCTAACATATTGAGATTTATTAGGTAAATTTTCTACAGTTTTCTGTGAGTTTTTAGCCCTGTTTTTCAGTTTTTGGTATGTTTCTACCATAGGAATATATTCTCCATAAACGTAATCTTTAGGAAAATAATGTTTAAAATCATCATTCAAAAAGTCAATGATCAATCTACATATGTCTTTTGTTTCAAATAAAGAATCTATTTCTTCACCCTCTTTATCAGGAACGTAAATGATAAGAGGTACTTTTACAAGAGTATCGTGCAAACTGAACTGATGACCGAGTAGACCATGATCCCCTAGATTATCTCCATGATCAGCGGTAATGATTACGATGGTATTATCCAGGTTAATTTTACTTAGATAATATCTTAATTCTTTATCTACTTGGATTAATGTTTTATCGTATAGTTTATTCAATACCTTTAATTCTGAATCTGAGAAAGGAGTTTTGTTTATCCATGTCAATCTCCTTTTATCAAAATAATTTTTGTAAAAAACCAACCTTCTAATAATAGAAACGAAAGATAAAGGATATGGTTCATATGGTGAATGGTTATTGAGTAAATGAAGATATATGAACCATGGACTCTCAATATTTTTTAAAACATTATCATATGTTTTTTTAGTCAGATATCCAAATCCAAAATGATGCTCAAAGAAATTTTTTGTCAGTTTGTTGATTTTAAATTTATAGGGTGGAACGAATCCAATCACTTCCTTCATTAAATCGTCTCTATCATAATAATGTTCAAACCCTTTTGTCAATCCATAATATGAATTTATCCAAGGATCGTTTTGTGTGATCATAAAAGTATTGTATCCTCCCATTTTTAGATATTGTGCGAACGTTTTATTGTTTCTATTAAAAGTAAATTCTTCATTCCAAGCACCGTGCTGTGAAGGATATTTTCCCGTAAAAAAAGTTGCTATAGAAGGATATGTCCAGGGAGAAGGTGTAAAAGCATTATTGAATTTTAAAGAAATTTTAGAAAA
>PWEN01000007.1 GCA_003553505.1 Candidatus Nealsoniibacteriota bacterium
AAGAAGATATCAAAAAATTACTAAGACTCGAAACTCTGAAAAAAAGAGATGGGAAGATCTATGTGAATTTCACCTTTTTAGATGAAAAAGATAATGAATTTATGTTCAAGGTTTGCGAAGATTATGCGGAGGGTCTGGTGGAAAAGATAATCTCAAAAGAAGAAGTTATTCAAACGATATTATCTAGATATGAAAACGAGAAAGTCGAAAAAGAAAAGCTAGCGTTCTTCATAATCGGTTGTTACTTCTTGGATTGGGGTTCATTGACTTTTTTCCGAGAATGGGGTATAGCTAACAACTTAAAACCTCAGCCCGGTGGAAACGAATACATACTCTGGGGTGAGAAGCAGGATGAGGGGATGTTGAAGGAGATATATTGGGGAGGACATATGGTTCCTGATATGGATCATATATTCCAAACTTTTGGCGATCATCATTCAGAAACCAAAAGGGATACATTCCCCGATATAATGCATAGTTTCCATGATTTCGACTTTCCTGGTGGAGAAGAATACAAATCATTACTATTTGAAAAGAGAAAGCAATTGGCTTCGGAGCTAGCTAAGATTATAAGTTTAGTGGGTAAAGATGGTATAGATGCTGAAAAACTTAATGAATCGCTTAATGTACCATTATCGGAAAAACATCTTTCTTTGTTGGAGAAGCTGCATTACATCGAAGAGGAGGACGGAACATACTATCTTTTGATACCATATTTCACCGAAGAGGACATAGAGATGATAGTCGACTGCATAGAACTTTTTGTACCCGTACTAAAAAATTGGCTTGACAAGAATTGGGGAAAACTGAAAGAGGATTTGAAAGAAACGAGGCCTATGAAAAATGGTGTTCCATTTGATGAGTTCTTTATACAGGCATGGCATTACATCTTTGGATCTGTAAACAAAAAGCTGGCTAGGAAAGGTATGATCTATGACACCTATTCAGATGGATCTAAATATAAGGGATACTTGCCCGGGATAGCAGAGAAAGAAGTGCTAGGCGAGTTAGAGAATATAATTATGTCTGAGCCATCTTAAGAAAAGCATATATAAATTCAAGCACTTGATCGAATCATGTTTGAAGATTTAATTGATATGGCAGAGTGTTACCAGAAAAAAAAGCCATCCGATCTTAAAGGAAAAATACATATTTTGATCGGAGAAGATCATGGTTTTCTTGTCAAGTTAGAAGAGAGCAATGTTGAAGTAGAAAAAGCAGAAGTAGATAATATAGGTGATCTAGGCCTAGTCATGTCAGAAGACACTTTTTATAAGCTCAATTCAGGAGAATGGAACGGAATGACCGCTGCTGGGAGATCTTCTATGTCTGAACCCGCTCCTCTTGATTTTCGTTTACCTGAAGGAGCAAAATTGGATGAAGAGACTTTGCAGATGATGTATCATTTTTTGACACATTTTTTCAGTAAAGATTATCCTACAATAACAGAACTTGGTAGAGAGCACGCAAGAAAAGTCCATGGGGGCAACGCTGTACCGATAGCTTACGGACATGGAATAAGGTCTGCCTATTATACTATACAAAAAGGAGAACAGATAAATGAAGATGAGCTAGATCCGTGGAACCAGGTTTTTACCGTTGTTAATGGAAGTGGTAAAGCTTTAGTTGATGGAGAAGAGATCGAACTAGAGAAGAATAAGTCAGTTCATGTACCTCCTAAAACAGAGCATATAGTCAAAAAAGAAGAAGGCGAGGACGATCTAGAGCTGATTTGGATAGCTTACGGAGAAAAAGCGTGATCTTCAGAACTGTTTAAATAGAATAATAGGCCTATGCAAGATCATGGATGAGATTAAGGGGCAGTCTATAATCACTAGATGTGGTTACAGATGTGACCTTTGTTTAGCTTACAAAGAAAATATTGAGAGTGAGGAAGACAGAAAGATCATCAGCGAGGGCTGGTTCAAATATTTTGGATTCCGTATACCTCCTGAAGATATATCCTGTGACGGGTGTTTGAGTCCCAAGGAGGAACCACATCTTATCGATGATGATTGTCCGGTAAGAGCATGTGTTATTGAAAAAGGAATTGACGGCTGCTCTGAATGTGAAGAATTTAGCTGTAAAAAATTTGAAACTAGAGTAGTAGATAGAAAAGATTTTGAAGGGATTCCGGAAGATGACTATCAGCGATTTGTCCGCCCCTATGAAAACAAAAAAAGATTTGAATCCGATAGATGAATAGATTAGTCTCAAGCTTCTCTTGAAGGCAGAAGGCCTGAAATTATGGCGATAATAGGACCCATTATTATACCAGCCCAAACGAAGAAACCTAAGAGTCCATAAACTATCACTTTGATCCTACTCCATCTGTCGGGCTTCTTAAAATCTAGCGAATTCTGCCAGAGTTTGTAACCGAGTGTCAGTGGTATCAAAGCGAATATGATCGTGACTATAATTGCTAAACCAGGATTAGATCGGACCGAGGCTATTGTCATCTGCATCAACACCATAGCTCCGCTGCCCAAGTAAAGAAAAGCAGATGTTAGAAGAGCCCACTCTTTTGCATCATCCGGTTTTTCTCCTTTATTGTAGTATTTCCATGAAGTCCAAGCAAAACCTGCACGTGAACTACACCCGGCTAAAGCCGGGAGCTTCCATGCTCATCCGAGGTTCTAGCTCAGAATCATCCATGGTTCGGGCCAGTTCATCTATAGCCCCCGCCATGTTTTGCCAGAAGTTATCTAGCTCAATGGACTTATCGCTGTACCGGGATATACCCTTCACCGCGATGTTGATTGACGCATTGAATTCTGCGTCAAGTTCATCATCACACGTAGAGCATTTGATCCGTTGAAAAGAACTATCGTACGGTCTTTCTACCTGCTTACCGCATTTATAATGAAGTCTTGAAGTGTTCCATTCATTTGCCCTTACGCCAACATTCCCTGTTTCATTCAATTTGAGTATACACTTATCAATTATACGAGAAAATGACCAGTGTTGTAGCAGTTTTCTACCTACTTTATCGCCGTTACCTCTATACTTGTGGTAGCGTATCTCTTTTGGACTGCCGAAAAAAACAGCAGTACCACTAGGCATCAATTGGGCAAACTGTTTTGCAAGTTTGCTATCATATTCTTCAGCAATTCTTACACGCTTGTTGCGCAGTTTCTTCAAAACTTCATACTTCTCTTCTCTAAGGAGATGTGCTATCCTGTCATCGAGTTCTTCCAACCGCTCTGATTTTTCGTTCTGAATGATGTTGAACTGTTTTATACCTTCATCATCTATCAGCACGGCTGATAGGTCTCGCTTGATCCCTAAGTCCACACCACATATAGCTCTCGTACGAGCGGTTTTAATTTCAAATTCACAAGAGATATGAACCATATATTCACATCCTCTTTCAGGATGATGTACGATCTCGAAAGTCTTTATCTCTTCAGCCTCCTTCAACTGTTCTTTATGCCAATCAGAAGGATTGAGCAGCACATCGATAGTTTCCCCTTTCTTTAAAGTCGAGATATGTACTACCATCTTTGTCAGGTCGAGATCCTCCGTTCGTTGTACCTTGCCTGTCCGATAATCGAATGGAGTAGGGATTTTCTTGTTAGATCTATCTGGGTTCGGCACAGAAGGTTCTCGACTCTTCAACTTCCTGTGCCACCTTGTGCCCTCTCTCGCTTTTTCCATCAACCACTTCCACTTATTATGTTCCTTCTTGTACTGTCTATACATCCAAAGAACCTTGTCCTCTGCCTGCTGGATGAAACCAGCAGAAAGACTGGTTTCTTCTTTAACATGATCGGAAAATTCCCTAACATCCGACCTGTATTCTGGAACTCTGTCGTTCTCGTTCAACCTCCTGCAGAACAGTTGAACAGCATACGTTAATCTTGCTGTCAAGTTGTCAAGATAAGATAACTTCTTATCAGTTGTC
>PWEN01000058.1 GCA_003553505.1 Candidatus Nealsoniibacteriota bacterium
ATGACATAGCGGAGTGCGCCCAGCTCTGCCTCGAGCTCGTCGAGCTCGCCTTCAAATTCGGCGATCATGGCCTCGACTATCTCGGTGACCTCCTCGGCCTGCTGCTCGGTGAGCTCGTCGGGCATCTCGGGCATCTCCTCTGCTATCATCCGTTCGACTATTGCCACAACATCTTCTGCCTGTGCGGCTGTGAGGCCGTCTTCCAGTTCGGAGATGTCGTCTTCGAGATACATTATATCCTGATCTACTCTTTCAAATTCTTCATTGATGTTGTCAAGTGCGCGCTGAATGATCATGGCCATCTCATAGCGTGTCATGGTCTCATCGCCTTTGTACTCGCCATCAGGATAGCCTTCAACAACACCTGCGGCAACGAGTGCCTCTACTGCTTCATATGCCCAGTGATCTTCATCTACATCAGGGAAAGTTTCACCCTGAACGGCTGGAGCAGCAAGAGCCACTACCAGTACTAGCGCTAATGCGACTGTAATCTTTCTCATTAAATAATCCCCCTTGGTTTCATTAGGTTTGATCTGTTTATTTGTGTTTCTGTTCTATCCGGTCACCCATCTGCCTGTGGGGAGTCAGGAGATGAGTATCCTAGTTTCCTCACACTCCTCAACTCCCGGGTCAGCGAGCGACCAAAATAGAACCCATCATCTCTGACGCCTTCGTGGCTGCGGGGGCACCTCCTTTCCGCCACAGTTTAGGCACGAGATGATAAGACTTTTTGCCATAATTGTCTGTATCACAGCTGCGGATACAGGTGAAACATCTGCAGAAAAATCTCAAAAAGAAGCGAACAGAGAATATGTATCAGTGCATTTTCTGCTCTCTACTGTTTATATTTGAGATGCAGAGAAAAAGTCCTTCTTCTGACCGGAAAAGTTTATCCTTCACATTCGAAAATCCATATTTATTATAACACAGAGATGACAGTTTGTGAAGGGTGGAATATTGATTTTCTCGTACTATTCACGATTTAAATATCTTCTGCCCAGTATAACCGCCGCATAATCGTCCAGCGGTTGTGAGGGCCTCCAGCTGATAAAGCGGGAGAGAAAGCGCAGAACAGCGCCTTTCTCCTGTCGATAGTAGAGCTTCACCGCTTCTGCGGTCGAACCTTCTTCATCCACAAATTTTATCTCAATCTCATCATATATATTGGAAGCTATCTCCTCGGCCAGGCGGGTGGCACCCGTGCCGCTGCCGATCACTATGGTATTCGGCCTGTATTCTTCCACAAGATCACTAAGTTCATTCTCCAGCTCTGAGCGGTCCACTATGGTTTTGTGCCTGATCTCACCGCTTCTGGCCAGAACGGCCAGGCCCACCCGGGCCCTACCGGGATCTACAGCTATTATCTCCGTCTGAGTGTGATCAGACATCGCCGTCATCTCCTGATTCATCGCCCCCGGCCTGCACATCTTCGACCGTATCGTCCTCTATGGCGAAGGCGATATTTCCGCCGAGGCGATCGCTGCGCCAGATCTGTTCATCGGCCTGAACGCTGACATCGACACTGCCTTCATGGTCCTGAATATCGCTGACCAGCTGGTAGAAGTTGACGAAATCCAGGCTGCCTACGGTACCGTCCACATCCTGCAGCATACCTTCCTCCGAGGCCTGTCTGTTGACATCGGCCAGAAGCTGTCTCAGCTCGCTATCTATGCTGGAAGTGCCGCTGTTGCCGTCTATCTCGCGGGAAGCGATCTCCTCTCCTTTTTCATATATAACATAATTTCTGTTCAGATGCAAATCCGCCCTGAGCGTATCGTGGCGGGGCACATTCACACGTGAGGCCAGGCTGATGATCATGCGCTCCCCTCTGTCCAGATTGTAGAGGATCTGGGCTGCGTGCAGTATATCCTCTGTCTGCAGATGAAGCGCCATACCGGTATCCTCATCGGTATCGACCGGCCGCTGGCTGGCCACCTCGTTGGCCTGAGAGAGAAAGTCGTTGAGATCTTCTATGATATCATCCTCGCTGCGGCCGCCCTCGATCACGGCGGAATATACGATCTCACCCCGTCTGTAAACTATATCCTCGTCCATGAAGTAGACGAGCTGATCGCGGGCTTCTTCCAGCTCCTCGTTGACCCCGGCCAGCTCCTGGTTTAAATCCTCCAGGCTGGCCTCAAGCTCATCCCTCTCATCCCTGAGCTCTTCTACCCGTCCCAGAAGATCATCGCGTTCATACTCAAGTTCATCACGTTCGGCCTCCAGGGCGTCGCGCTGGGCTTCCATCTCCTCGACTTCCTCTGTGCGCTCTGCCAGCTGGGTATCGAGCCTGTCCAGGCGCTCCATAACCTCGTTGATGTTGAAGAGGGCCTGGCGCAGGCCGGAATAGACCGTGAGCAGAATGACTATGGAGACCGTGGCTATGACCATCCCGGTCAGGACCGTGACGATCATCGAAGAATAGCGGGGCCTCAGACCGAAGATGGAAAGGCGCTTTTTGCCCATCTTCATCCCCAGCTGATCGCCGATATAGGCGATCATCCCCGACACTATTATCAGCATCAATATCAGAACAAAAGCATACATAGACCGCTCACCTACTTTCCGGTGCGATATATCAGTATAAGCCCCAGTGTGAGAAAGACCAGATTCTGCAGCCAGGCTCCCAGCCAGGGCGGTATTGTTCCCTGGGTTCCCAGGACATCGGCCACAGTCATAATTCCATAATATATGAAGATGATGACCACACTTAGGCCCATACCTGTGGCCGAACTGCCGCCCCGCTGCTGGCCCAATCCCAGGGGGGCTGCCAGCAGGGCAAAGATAAAGCTGGCAAAGGGTATGGCCAGGTTCTGATGCCAGAGGACCCTCTCCTCCAGCGCCTCCCGGCCCTGTTCGCGCAGGGCCTGGATATAGCCGGCCAGATCCCTCAAGTTCATCTCATCGGGGTCCCGGTCCAGCTCGGCCATGGCCTCGGGATCGCCGAGGTCGGCCCTGATTACATATTCATCGAACTCCATCTGAGGCAGCCTCTCCCCCGGCCTCAGCTCATACATCCTGCCCCCGTAAAACTCCCAGTCCTCATTTCTCCACAGAGCACCCTCGGCCTCTATCAGAAGGTGTGGCCTGCCCTCACGGAATTCCTGCAGTATGACACCTGTCATCTCACCTGTGTCGGCATCGAACTCCCGGGCATAGAGGACAAAATCGGGACCATCGTATTCACCGTCAAGCGGCGTCAGAAAGAAATCGCTCTGGCTTCTGGGCAGCTCCTCCCCCGTCTCTATGCGGTGGACATGGCGGGCATAGCGGTGGTTGGCCCAGGGCACCACAAATTCATTGATGCCAATAGCTCCCAGGCTGGTCACAAGCCCTATCAAAAGCGCCGGCACGATCAGCTTTCTCATGCTGAAACCGCCGGCCCTGAGCGCGGTTATCTCGTTATCGCCGGTGAGCCGGCTGTAGCCCAGTATCGTCCCCAAAAGCGTGGCCATGGGAAAGGTAAAGACTATGACCTGGGGCAGCGAAAGGGCGAAGAGCTCCAGCAGCAGCCAGACGCTGATATCCCAGGTGGCATATATCTCGGCCAGTCTGAACAGCGTATCGACACCGAGCCAGATAGCGGAAAACGCCGCTATGCCGAAGAGAAAGGGCTGGACCAGCTCTTTCAGTATATAGCGAAAATAAATCTTCATACAGGCACCTCTTATCTATATCTCTCATCATCTCTCATCTCATCTTTATTATATCATAACAGCAGCCACAGTAAAATCGAGATCAAACTGTGATGGCAGCAGCATCACTCTCACGATCGATCTGATGCTGATCATAATCACGTATTCACATGCGGAAGCGCTCGCCCAGATAGAACTCCCGGGCCACCTCGCTCCCGGCCACCTCATCCGAGGTGCCGGAGAGAAGTATATC
>PWEN01000021.1 GCA_003553505.1 Candidatus Nealsoniibacteriota bacterium
ACATAAGAGGAAGACAGAGTTCCGCCTCTATCCTGCGCATATTATGCAACAGGTCCTCCGCTCTTTCTTTTTCTGTTTTTCCCATATCTTCCATGGCAAGCAGTATCTCTTCGTATACAAGGGGTTTACGATTCTCTTTTAGCCATCTTGTAAGAAAGTTGTCCTGCACAAGTGATATGCCGTTCTCTTCTTTAAAGCCTACATTTCTTATAATATAATATCTTCCTGTTTTACGATCCCTTAAAAGTATAACCACCCTATTTGCCCTCAAAGTTTCAACTAGCGTAGAAGTAATAATGTCGGCAAGATCCCCAAGGTCTAATATCTCCGCCATTTTGTCGGCAAGCTCACGTATCGTTTTCTGAGAGGAATAAAATGTGTAGTAGAGGTAACGAGAAAATAAGTACTCAAAAAGATTAAAGAGATAATTAAAAGAGAGAGCTGAAACAGAAACAATTACTGCCATAATCGAAAAAAGAGGCATCTTTATTAGTTCTGTCAAAAACAACAAAAGGTAGGCAGTAATTCCAAGAAATATAAAGGTAATAATATAGACCACCCCTTTTCCTGTAGCAACCCTTATGTCCATAAGACGGTATTTTAGTAAAACATAAGATATAAATATCACAGCAATAAAAAAGAAAGAGGGTAACAAAAAAGAGGCCTGCACTCCTCCAAAAAAGATCGACACTCCGCTTATGAAAAAGGAAAGAAAGAGACCAATAAAGACATATTTGAGCCGCACCCTTTCTGTAGTCTTTGACCAGAAGTATTTTCCCAAAAGATTAACAAGCACCCATGACATGGTAACAAGAAGATAAATTGCAAAAATATAAATCCCGAAACCAGCAACAACACTCCACGAACCCAGGACAACATACTGAAATGTGAAGTCAGAAACAAAGACAACAAAAGAAACAAAAATAACAGAGATAACGATATATAGTTTGTGATAAAACTTAAGAGTAAACTTTTCCATTCTTCTGCTTAAAGCGTGGGGGAAAACAAGAGAAAAATAAAAAAGTCCCGCAACAACAAAGACAGTGCTTGCGTAGCCCGCCCTTAACAGCAAATCAACAATCTCCGGATCCGTCGCCCTTATGCATGCCGCGCTCACAATGGCCCACATAGCGACAAAAAACGTTACTAAAGCAAAAGAGGTGTTAACTTTGCTCTTTCTATTTTTAAGGTAAATAAAAAAAGCAAGAAAAATATTTGCTACTGCCGTTGTTAAAAGTGAAATAAAAATAAGGTTCATTTTGTTAAAATAAAAAAGCCGGAAACTTTCCGAGAAACCGGCCTTAAATTAAATAAATACTAGTCCCAGCTTATAACATACTCGTGATAATCATCGCCCTTATGCATACACTTCGTCTCTTTGGAAGAAATGTTTTCAGTTTTAATGGTATACTCTACCATTCTCATGAAATATCCCTCAAACAACTTGCAATCGATAGGGTGTGTCTTAAAATCCTTTAGTTGTAAAATCATGTAGTCATCCTTCATTTCCGCGGGAACAAGATCACCTACAGTGAAATGCCTTCTCCAGTACTCGGGTGCTTTGCGAAAAGTTTTTTCGGGAGATATAAAATATCTCGCAATCGATTTTACAATGAAAGAAACCTGAGGAAGAGAGTACCCCATTCTCTTCACCTCCTCATAATCGCAGCCAATAACTTCTCTTACTACAAGGTGAGTGGCAGTCATATACCCCAACGGATACTTTTCTAATGAATCCACTTCTTTTCTCGTGGGAATATTTAAATCCCGTAACTCACTTTCTATTTTCACAAGCACCTCCTCTACATAGTTCCTGTAAACATATTCTAGAGGGGTTTCGATGGAAACACCACGACAACTACCTTCTATCTCTTTTAAGTCTTTAACTATCTCTTTTGTTTCTTTTGATATCATGGTTTTAATGTATAAACAACGGTTTCTTTGCCATCCGTCCTGTCAATTTTTCTTGCAGACTCCTTAAATCCTTGCCTTTTAAGGGCACGAATCATTGCTTTATTATCTTCATGAGTTTCCACAAAAAACTCTTTATTCTTCCTTTCTAAAAGAAGCTCTATTAAGCGTGACATGAGGCTCTTTGATCTGTGCTCTTTTTTGGTCATGCAAAACCCTATCTTTGCCTCTTGGTCGCTCTCTTTGTAGTCAAGATAAGAAACAAGCTCCTCTTTAAAGAAAACCCCTATTGCAGAACACTTTCCCTTTTTTAGCGCGCTCACTATTATCTCTTCCGGACCCCTCTTCCAACTTATTCTTGGAGGAAAATACGTTTCAGATGCCAGTTTTTTCACTTGCTTATAGTCTTCTTTCTTTATTTTTCTTACCTTGTACTGCATAGAAGAAAGGGTCAGGACAGACCCTATGATAACAAAAAGAATAAAAAAAGCAAACATGTTTGACTTTTTTTGAAAAAACCAATACTATTTAGTTAGTGGCTCGTATAGGGAGATTGGCACCCAATTTAAAAGAGCTCACAAAATTAAGGTGGCTTTGGAAACAAAGCAAGTTAGATGGAACCGCGGGTAAATAAGAAACTCGTTCTAACAGTATTTAAGAATTAGTATTGTTATAACGAGTTTTTTGTTTTATGAATCAGAAAAATACTCAATTAGAAAAAATAATATCTTTTGCAAAACGAAGAAGCTTTGTGTTTTCATCTTCGGAAATATACGGCGGAATGGAGTCCATCTACGACTACGGACATTACGGAACACTTCTAAAGAACAATATACGTGATGCCTGGTGGAAAGAGATGGTCCAAAAGAGAGATGATGTTTACGCCCTGGATAGTGCTATCTTCATGCACCCTCAAACATGGGTTTCTTCCGGCCACACAGAAGGATTTGACGATCCCCAAGTAGACTGCACAGATTGCAAAAAACGCATGAGAGCCGATCACATTCTCGAGGATAACGGAATAGAGGCTGACAAGGCAAGTATAGAGTTTATAAACAAAGAACTCCAAAAACTTGATATAAAGTGTGCCAGCTGTGGATCAAAAAACTTAACAGAAGCAAGACGTTTCTCGTTGATGATAAAGTCAAACTTGGGATCTCCGACAGAAGATCTTTCCGAGGAACACGTTGTTTACTTGCGCCCGGAAACTTGTGGAGGAATATATTTACAATACAAGAACATGCTTGACTCCGTGCACCCCAAGCTTCCCTTTGGTGTAGCACAAGTCGGAAAAGCGTTCCGCAACGAGATCGTAGCACGCCAGTTCATATTTAGAACGAGAGAGTTCGAGCAGATGGAGATGCAGTACTTTTTAAGACCGGAAGAGATGAAAGAAAAGTACGAGATGTGGAAAGAGTTACGTTTTAACTGGTATACGCAGTACGGCATACCAAAAGAAAAACTAAGATGGCACGAACATGAGGTTCTTGCTCACTACGCATCAGAAGCATACGACATAGAGTTTTACTTTGACTGCCTTAATGGCTTCAAGGAAGTGGAGGGAGTGCACGCAAGAGGTGACTGGGATCTCTCTGAGCACTCAAAACACTCCGGGGAAGACCTCACCTACTTTGATGAAGATAAAAAAGAAAAGATGATTCCACACATCATGGAAACTTCCGCGGGACTGAATCGCGTCTTTCTTATGTTTCTTGATAACGCTTACACGGAAGAAGATGTAGAGGGAGAAAAAAGGGTCGTGCTAAAGATCGATAAGCGCCTTTCCCCTATTAAAGTAGCGGTTTTTCCTCTCATGAAAAATAAGACGGAGTTGGTAGAGAAATCAAAAGAGTTATATGATAAGCTCAAAGAAAGGTGGATGTGTGAGTTCAGTACAACCGGTAGCATAGGTAAAAGATACCGAAAACAAGACGAGATCGGCACTCCGTACTGTGTCACAGTAGATTTTGACTCACTATCCGACGAATCAGTCACTGTAAGAGAAAGAGACAGCATGAAACAAGAAAGAGTAAAGATATCGGACCTGGAAAAATACCTCAAAGAAAGATTATAAAACAATCCCCCTTTTTTAAGGGGGATATATTTTTAGTACTCTTCACACTTTAGCTCGTAAAAACCTTTTGGGTGATCACAAGAAGGACATACTGCCGGAGGTTCTTTGCCTATAAATTCATAACCACATTCACGACAGATCCAAGAAACCTCCTCTTCCTTTTTAAACATGGTTCCTTCTTCCAGTTGATGCAGCAACTTTTTATACCTCTCTTCGTGATGCTTTTCCGCTTCAGAGATCGCCTCCAATCTTTTTGAAACCTTTAAATATCCTTCCTCTTTTGCTGTTTTTGCAAACTCGGGATACATATCGGTATACTCATAGTTCTCCCCTTTTATGGCCGCCTTAAGGTTCTCTTTTGTGTCACCAAATGTAAACGGAGCCTCTGCGTTAACTTCCACACTCTCCACACCTTCTTCTTTAATCTCATTTATCATTCTCAAAAGCCACTTGGCATGTTGCTTTTCCTGATCCGCCGTCACACTGAATATCTCCGCAATCTTTTCGTATCCTTCTTTTTTAGCGACCTTGGCATAGAAAGTATAGCGGTTTCTAGCCTGACTTTCTCCAATAAACGCTTTTGATAAATTTTGTATTGTTTTGTTCATATTTTTCTTAAATTACTTTGCTGTCCACCCTCCATCAACGTACAGAACATGACCCGTTACATACTTTGACTCATCAGAAGCAAGATAAACGGCAGCATTGGCAATATCATCAACCTCCCCTACGTGCCCCATGGGAGTGGAAGAGGTAACAAAAGAGTTAAAGCTCTCATCTTCCAGCATATCCTTTGTCATATCTGTTTGTATGAACCCGGGCGCAATAGCGTTCACTCTTATGCCTTCCTCCGCAAGATCAACCGCTCCCGATCGAGTAAGTTGCACAACTCCACCCTTGGAAGCGCTATACGCAATAGCTCCTTTAAAACCTACTCCTCCAAGAATGGAGCTTATATTAATTATGGATCCCTTTACTCCCCTCTCTTTCATCTCGTTTGCAGCCTCTCTCATGCCATACATTACTCCAGAAAGATTGACAGATATCACTTTGTCCCATCCTTCATCGGTAACATCTAGTATACCTCCAAGCGCTCCTATTCCGGCATTGTTAACAACAATATCAACCCCTCCAAAATTATCGATCGTATCTCCCACAAGAGATCTTACTTCTTCTACATTGGAAACATCACACTTCAAGTACTTTGCCTCACCATCAAGCTCCTCTACAAAAGAGCCATCTTCTTGTATGTCCGAAAAAACAACCTTTGCGCCTTCTTTAAGAAAGCTCTCACCTATTTTTTTACCTATTCCGGATGCTGCTCCGGTAACTATGGCTACTTTGTTGTTTAGTCTCATATATATTTTAGTTATCTTTTAACTACTATACTCAATATATCAAAATAAGGAAGTTTTTCAACAGCCGAGATGCGCATGATCGTTATGTATCAATAAGCGCCAAAAGTAAGGATCTTCCGGATTATAAGATAGCACCGTAATCCCCGTGTTCCTCATGGAAGACGTCTTTAAAAAACGCTTTAATATTTCCCCCGATATATTTTCTCCAATAAGTATGCGTGCCACGATCACACGCAAGAAGTACCCATGTGTTACTACAACCAAAGAGTCTTCTCTGTGATCCTCAAGAAAAGTGAGAGCATTATCAGAGCGATCGATAATATCTTCAAAGTTCTCTCCGTCCTCTACGCGATCACCCGACTCATAAACACTCTTCTCCCATACGTTATATTTTTCACTTGCTATACTGTCTGTAAACAATTTTCCATTTATGCTCGTAGGCTTTACGCGCTCTTTAAATAAATCACAAAACTCCGCTTTTTTGCCGGTTACTCGTGTTATCTTTTCTGCTGTCTCTTTTGCTCTTTTATAGGGACTAGATATCAAGGCGTCAAAGTTTAAAAAAGACACTCTTTCCGCTATCTGCTTTACCTGCTCTTTTCCCAACTCACTTAGTGGAGATTGAGGCGACTGAAAAACGGAAGATATATTCTCTTCACTCTCTCCATGTCGTATAAGGTAAACTTTTTTTTCTTTTTTTAATTCTTTCATAACTTAAAAAACTACAAGGTCACACCTCAAGAGCAAATCCCGGAGAAAATATTTTAATCTAATCCCGTAAAAGAGACTATCTCCTGAACTCTGCCCACTCTTCCGTCTTCCAGCCTGACTTTTATCCCGCGAGGATGAAAATCAGAGTTGGTAAGAACGTCTTCTACAATACCCCTCGTAAGCTTGCCCGTGGACTGATCTTCCTTTAATACAACATCGACCTCTGTTCCCGGAAAAATGTATCTTTTTTCTTTTCCGTTCATGTGCTTTAATTTTAATCATTATTGCAAAAAAATAAAGCTTTAATCAAAGAGCTTGTCTAGGTTGGCCTCAAAATAGTTGTCTCCCTTGACCATCTTATACTTGTGATAATCTTTACTCATCTGCGATCTGTGAACCTCTTCAAAAACCTCTTCTATCTTATCCTGCAACCCATGCTCAAGTATCGTTCCATAAACGGTATAAAGTATATCCACTAGCTCTTTTGCGATCTTCTTTGTGTCTCCCTTGCGAGCCTCCTCAATGTACTCTTTTACCTCCTCTTCCATTAGATGGTACCTGAGACTCATCCTATCTTCTGATATCAAAGAAGGTTTGTCTAATACAGGAGCATGAAACTTTTCATGAAACTCTTTTACAAGATTTATTTCTTTTTTCATAAATAATTTTTTATTTTAAACCTTACCACAAAACAAGAAACTGAGAAAATCTTTTTTTGTGCTCCTTAAACTTTTTAAAAAGAGTTTGCTTGCCAGCATCAGGCAAGTTTGACTTATCTAACACAATATTATATAATTTAAAAGAATAGTTGGGCAACGATGTTCAAATCTAACGCAAAAAGGAGGAACTATGGGAAGCACATTGACACTAAGGGAGGCGATCTCAGGAACACTGATTGACGAAATCCTTGCTGCAACCACCCAAGGAAAAGCGGTAGATATACCTGAAAAGGTTGCACCAGAGGAAAAAGTCATAGGGCTCATGAGTCAGCTGGAGATGGCCCTAAGGTATCTTGAAGAAGTGTACACCAAAGAGCACAATACTTTGATAGACAGCCTTCGCCACGCTACTGATCTCGAGAAACATCGCGAGACACGCCAAAAAATTTACGAGCTTAGTCTTCGAGTGGATGCTATGAACACAATGATGTGGGAAAGCATCCAAAGGCGATTCAGAGAAAAAAACGAGGTCGGCTCTGTTGGATTTGGCATCCGTGAAGGAGGGCATGTCGTGCTTATTTTCAAACAAGAAAATAGGCTGTTAAATCTTCTTCAGGCGCTACGTTAGCGCTGCAACGCCCAAAAGCCCCTTGGCAATCACCTTGGGGCTCTTTTTTATTGTCAATAAATAAATTTTCAAACTTTTAAAAGCCAAGCTCTCTATTTTTCTATATAAAAATAAAAGCGCTCTTAAAACAAAGCGCTCTTATTGTTGAAAAGAAGATTGTCTGTTATTTTAAGAATCTTCCATTTCTTGCCTGCATTCTCTCTAGCATCTCACTCTCTGTAATACATCCTCTTTCAACAGCTGCCATTAACCTTTCCTCTCTTTCTTCTAGTCTGCTTTGTCTGTGTTGCTCTCTGGTTTCGTTTCTGTAAACATGAAAGTCTTCTTTTGACATACTCACTTCTTGAGCAGAGAAACTATCTTCTCCTCTAAATCTTGTCATTGATTCCCAGGGTTTTTCACCTTCAGAGGCAAAAGCTGACCCTGTTGAAAGAAAAGCAATTCCCGCCAAAAGAGTCATTCCAACAACTAATTTTTTTGTCATCAGGATAAACCTTATATCTTAATAAGCTCTTATCGACCTTTCTGTATATTAATACAAAAAAGTCACACTTATCTTTCATTTAATCTTTGGTTGTTGCTCCTAGAACGTCTTTCAATCGTTTTAAAATTAATTACATCTATCACTCCTTCATCCATCTCACCAATAACAAGAACTTTTTCCCCTTCTTCTATCTGTGAATACAAACGCTTTCCTTTTGTCTTCTCAGTTACTTTCAATTTAGCCCTTTCTCCGCTATCAAGCTCCATAACCCATAGATCATTCTGTTTTTCTAAAATTACTCCGAAGTGAGCGTTGTCAATATCAATATTGCCCAAGTTTCTATACATCCCTCCGGCCACTGGCAACCTTTGTTGTTCTGCTAACCTGAAAAAAGAGTAATGCAAAGAAGATCTCTCTATTAAAACACTGCTGACAATAACCATAACCAATATCGCAATTAAGGAAACAATGAGTGGTCTTCGGTAAACAAACTGAAATTTTCTGCCAATTACGCCAATCAATAATATCAAAACAAAGATTAGAAAAACAAGATACCAAGGGAACGATAAAAGAATACTTCTTATGGCATAAAATCCAATTCCATGAAAAAGCAAAATATCATTTACCCTTAAAACAAAAACAATCAGACTTCCTAAATACAAGAGAAGCAAAGAAAATAAAACCAACAAACCTATCACTAAAAATGACTTAGCAACAAAATAAGCCCTGGACTTCATTTTCAACTCCCCTCTTTCAATTTTAGAAACAACTTTCTCGGTTATTGGGTTTTTGCTATTTTCTTTTTTCATGCAACAATTTTTTAATTTCGCTACGACCTCTTTTTAACCTCGTCCCGACGGTAGAAACCGGAATCTTCAAAATATCAGAAATTTCTTGATAGTCTTTTTCTTCAAAGTAGTAAAGTACTATCGGTTCTCGATACTTTTCTTTCAATTTATGTAAATACTTTTCTATCTCTTCTTTTTCCTCTCTCGTTTCAATATCTTTTAAAAAATTCTTCTCTCCAGCAAAAGAAAAAATAACATCGGCTTCAAGGAAAAGAAAAGGTAACTTTTTTTCTTTTTTAATAAGATTTATAAACTCATTATGAGCAATCCTGTAAATCCAAGGTGAGAACTTTCTTGAAGGGTCAAAGCTTTTGATATTAACATACGCCTTAGTAAGAACATTTTGCACTACATCCTCAATATTTTCATGATTATACAAAAATCTTTTTCCGTATCTTAATAACTTTTTCTCATAGCGCTTAGCGAGAATGTCAAAAGCATCAGTTTTATTTTTCAAAACCAACCGAACCAATTCTTCATCGGTTTTATCATCTATCTGATTCATCTAAGTTAAATTTTAGGTCTACTATAATTATACACTATTTAATAATATTTATTTCACTTTTAAGGATCCCTGAAATAAATATCAAGGTTATCTACATAACTAAAAAAGGTGTTGTGTAAAGATAAATCCCCCTATGTGACTTTCACATAGGGGGTCTTGTAATTTTCAGAGGTTTTTTTCTAGGGTTCTGAGGGCTACCCGACAAACATCAAAATTGTACCCTGTCTTTTCCATAACATCTAAGATCCGCTTCTCGGACCTCAGAAACGGGATTGCAGCCCGGCAAATAATCGGCTTATACCCCGTTTTATCCATAATGGAAATAATGTGGGGATCGGACTTTTCTTCTAGTCTCAAGAGCGGAACTGTGATCCGGCAGACGTCGATGTCATACCCCGTCTTTTCCAAGACGAAGAGGATCCGAGATTCAGACTTCAGAAACGGGGCTGCAGCACGACAAATGCTCAATTCATATCCCGCTTTTTCCATTATAGAAAGAAGCTGGGGTTCAGACTTTTCTTCTAGTCTCAAGAGCGGAATTGTGGCCTGGCAAGCCTTTTCGTCATACCCCGTCTTTTCCAGGGCAAAGAAAATCGCCCAAGATTCAGGCCTGAGAAACGGAATTGCAGCACGACAAATGCTCAATTCATATCCCGCCTTTTCCATCATAAAGATAAGCTGGGATTCGGACTTTTCTTCTAGCCTCAAGAACGGAGCTGCAACCTGACAAACACTGCTATCGTATCCCGTCTTTTCCAGGACAAAGAGAACCTGAGAATCAGATTCTAGAAACGGAATTGCAGTCTGACAAGCACTGCTGTCGTATCCTGTCTTTTCCAGGACGAAGAGAACCTGAGAATCAGATTCTAGAAACGGAATTGCAGTCTGACAAGCACTGCTATCGTATCCCGTCTTTTCCAGGACAGCGAGAATGTTGTTTGTAAGTGTTAAAAGCGGGATAACCTCTAAGGCTAACTCTCTTTTCATGATAAACCTCCTTATTTTTAGTGTACAAAATTAAAAATAATCCCTCCTATATTGGTTATATAATACAACAATTTAATAAAAAAAGCAAGTTCTTTTGAAAAAGCTTGCTTTTTATGTGCTTCGGTTACTGATACAAAGATGCTGCCGGGCTAGGATTCGAACCTAGACTAACGGGACCAAAACCCGTCGTCCTACCATTAGACGACCCGGCAATAACTACTCTTTAAAGCGCTCCGCGATCTTCGCGGTAGCAACTTCCAGTGGAAGATGAGGAATAGGAGAATATTTTACTCTCTCCCCTGCTTCCAAAAAAATGTCTATCATCTCCCTTACACTTTCCTCACTTACTCTCTTTACCTGCTTTTCCATCTCTTCAATCTCTTCCCTGGTAAGTGTTGTCATTAGTGCTTCATATACCGCCCCACTCTTATTACCAGAAACAATCTTTAGTATCATCATCTCACGCAGATAAGAGATGAGATTTTCATGAAACTCTTCTGGGTCAACACCCCTATCCAAAATATCACCTATCACAGAAAGAGAGTTCTCTGCATCACCAGAGATAACTGCTTCCACAAAGGAAGATACAACTTGTTTCTCTACTACCCCAAGAAGATCTTTTACGTCTTCCTTTTTTATCTCACCCCCTTCACTGGTAAAAGAAAGAACCTGTGATAATAAGCTTTCTCCGTCGCGCATCGATCCTCCTGCAGCGCCAGCAATTATCCTGAGAGAATCTTCATCCGCCCTAACCCCCTCTTTTTTCACTATTCCTTTCATTCTCTTTACCATACATGGAACCGTTATCTTGCGGAAATCAAATCTCTGACAACGAGATATAATGGTCGGTATCATCTTGTGTGCCTCCGTGGTAGCAAGTATGAACATGGCGTGTGAAGGAGACTCTTCTAGAATTTTCAAGAGCGCATTTGCGGCACCGGAAGTAAGTTGGTGAGCCTCATCGAGAATGAATATGCGATACTTCATTCTGGAAGGAGAAAACCGAATGCCATCACGAAGTTCACGTATGTTCTCTATACCTCTGTGAGAGGCAGCATCTATCTCCATAAGATCTACTGCATTCCCTTCGATTATCTCCTTGCAAGAAGAACACTTATTACAAGGCTCAGGACTCTTGTCGTCCTTGCAGTTTACCGCTTTTGCAAGAAGACGCGCCATAGTAGTCTTCCCACTGCCCTTTGGTCCGCAAAAAAGATAAGCGTGAGCAACAGACCCGGAAGACAAGGCATTAAGCAGAGTACGCACCACATGTTCCTGCTCGATCACATCAGAGAACTTTTGAGGTCTATATTTTCTGTAAAGTACTTGCTTGGACATCTTATCTCTTAACTCTTTTACGGATTATAACATATACAAGAGCAAGAAACAAAGCTAGTCCCAGCACCGCTTGCAGGCCGTATCTCTCCTCTATTCCCACTCCCGCCTCAACAATAAGTAGCACTCCTATGCCGGCAAGCAAGACACCAGCCGTTATAGCCATCAAAGAGTATCTTTTTTTTAGCCCAAAAACAACCGCAATAAGGGACCCTGTCCAGGCTCCGCTTACGGGAAGCGGTATAGAGGTAAACATAGCAAGTGCAAAATACCCGCACTTCTCCACCTTATCTCCATGATCCCTTCTTGTTTTTTGGAAAATAAAATTAAAAAAACGTTCCATAAGAATACTTTTCTTTGAAAGCCAAAAAGAAACGGGATCAAACAGAAAAACTATCGCAAACATGGGAACAAGGTTTCCCAATACAGACCAAACATAGGCAGAAATAATGCTCATCTCATGAACAAGAAGAGCCACGGGAATCGCTCCCCGCAGTTCTAAAAGAGGCGTTGTTGCCAAAATAAAAGTCTGTATTTCTACGGGCATGTCGTTATTATAACCCAAAGATAATTTTATGTAAAAACGCTTTACATTTTTCCTAAAAAGTGATATAAACTAAAAATAGTACCTTTATTTCCCAAAAACTCTAGCTAAGCAAAGGAGGGCGTATGAAGCAGAAGTGAAAATGAGGTTCAGTTCAGAAAGTTAACGAAAACAAAAAGAGTGAGAGTTAAGGAGGAAATCATGAGATCTTTTAACAACACAATTATTGCTGTCATTGTTGCCATCGTATTCGCCTGTCTTTCTTTTCCTGCCTGGGCAGCCCAGCCAGGAGACGGAGAAGGAAACGCAAGCGGCGAAGCCCGCACTTCTCCCCAAAGAGACTGGGGGGAACACACCTATAACCGTGGTGAAAGCGACTTCACCGTATATGGAAGTTATGACATCGAAGGCGAAAACGACGGCACCGTAGAAGGAAGATCCTTCGTTTACGGAGAGTCCACCGGAAAGACAGAACTCGGCAAATACGTCGGTGACGGATACACCGAGAATCTGTCATACGGAACCACGTACCTCGAAGCGGTAGCGGAACGGCTCGAAGGAGAAGAAGGAACACTTACAATCGGCGCTGAAGGCTCTCTTCAAAACTGGAGCCGTATAGACGGCGACGGAAGCGAAGGGTATGCAAGACACAACACCACCCTAGATGAGGAGTACACCACCACAGGGAAAAAAATCGAAGGCAGTGTGTACATTACCGGCGACTCCTATGCCGGCAAGAAAGACACAGCAGACACCCAGACAAGGTACTCCGGATTTCAAACAACCCTTTCAAGCAGCTACGCAGGAGCAACTGCCGGAGTGGACGGCAAAACAAGATCGGAAGCGAAAAAAACTTCCGGAGGAATCGAGTCCACCGCCAATAGCAGCGCGGAACTTGAAAACGCAACCCTTCCCAGTGGCCAGTATTACAGAGGGTTTAGTGAGAGCACAAGCTACGCCAATGAAGGGCAAAATGAAAGCATCGGATGGGCACGTTCCCATTCAGGAATAAAGCGAGATAATCTAGACTAAAAAAGCCTCCGGCACGCCCTAAGACAAAGGGCGTGCCGGAAAAGGAGGAAGTATGAAAGTAATCGCAACTCTCTTAGTGCTACTCCTCTTTGCGAGTAGCTCTTACGCTGATAAAAATGTCAACGCGGAGGCAAAGGCCATATATGCTCCGCAGACAGAAAGCTACTCGGGAAACTTCCCCTACCCGCTATCACTTCCCTACCTCGGTACACAACATGGTCCGGGGCACGGAAAAAAGGAGATCGTGATCCTTCCGTGGGATGAAATTCCCATAGAGGCTCTTGAGCCAAGATTCAGCTGGAGCGATTTAAATCCTTTCAGCGGAAAGGATTATAAGAAATCCATATGGTTCAAGGAGGAGCCCGGGGATGAACCAATAAGGGTTCTTCGGGAGATTCCTGATGATCTCCCCTTGCTTGGTCAAATTCGCACGAAAAACAAGGGCGATGAAGCGCCCTTGGAAGTGGTAAGAAACACAATTTGGCGCATAAGAAATGCAATGGGCGCCAAGCATGTCCTTGTCGTGAGCAGGCATATGCCTGTCGCAAAAGGATCAAGTATGGGCATCGGAGGCACCACAGTGAAATCCGAACTCTCAAGCGAGAGAGATCAAGGAATCACTGTGGGAGGTTCAGGGCTTTGGTCTCGAAGCTCCGGATGGATACAAGAAGGAGCAGAAATAACAATATACGGGTACGGAGAAGGAAGGAGAGAGCACTCCAGCGCTCCGAAAAGATCCGCACCCAAAAAGTCCGAGAACTCGGTTGATGAACTAAAGAGACTCCTAGGAGGTGAATAATGAAAGTAGCAGCCATTATAATCGTAACGATGCTTGCACTTGCAGCGGGATGTGCCACAAGCCAGCAAAATCTTGAAACACTGGAAAGACGCGTCTCGCAAAACGAGTCCTCAATCGAGAGGACCGACCAGATAGCGCGAAAATCGGGAAAGGTGGCAGTCCAGAACTCTGAAAGGCTGGACCAGATATACAAGAAAGACGGACAAAAAGAAACCGGCATCCTGCCCCATATGGCCGGCCAAATGGCAAGAATGGACGGGGAAATCGAAGATCTTGAAAAAGGCGTCCAACTTGCGATGGAGGGGGCACAAAAAAATCGCAAGCAGATCGGTGTAAACCGAGACCTGATAGAATATGGAAAGGATACGGAGAGGATATCGATTCTTTTCCGAACAGGACAAGTAGATCTCGAGGAACGACAGATGTCATTTCTGTCTGAGATCTGCAAGAAAGTGAAGATTGAAACGGCCACCGTTGTCGGCTACGCTGACAACGTCGGGGGAGAAGAAGTGAACGAAAGGGTCTCCCAACAAAGGGCGAAAAACGTTCTGCAGGCAATAAAGTCTGCGGGATATGACACGAAAAACATCAAAGTCCGAGCCGCAGGTTCAACGAACCGATACGGCCTCGGCGACAGCAATAAACAAAATAGGAGGGTGGTTATATATGCCACCCCAAAAAAGACCGACCCTTCTTAAGAAAGGTCGGCCCAAAGCCCGGAAGGTAAGCAAACGCTTTCCGGGCTATTTTTATTGTAGTTCCTCGTGAAGCTCTTTTAATAGTTCACTGAAAAGCTCTTTATCCTCCTCTCTTGGGCTGTGTAGTAATTTTTCTAGGAGAAGATATGCCTCTTTCATGTCCTCTTTATCCATGTCCCCTTTCTCAGACAAATACTTTACAAACTGCTCCTTTCCATTTTCTGTGCTATCTATTTTTTGCAACGTCATCTCAATAGTGTCCTCATCTATTCTGTAAGTGTTTCCAACAATATACCTTATATCATCTGCAAACTGATCATCAACATCTACCTTTTCCATATCGGGAACCAAACTACCCTCAAGCTTGTTTGTGTTTATGTAATCCTTTATCTTCTCGTAAGCACTATCCAGGGCCTGCGAATCAAAGCTTCTCTCTTCAAAGCTATACTTATCAGAAGAAAAGCTGAAAGTGGAGTCACGAGGACCCTCCATAGAAATATTTCCATCACTTCCTATGTTTATATGAAAAGTGTCACTTAGTATAAACTTGCTACGTTTTAATTCCAGAGAGACATCTCCTGCAGAGTCCCTGCTGATACTTATATCATCAAACACCCTATCGATGCTGGAGCTATCCTTGCTAAGCAATATATTAACTGACTGTTCCACATCCTTGTCACTCATTTCTTGTAAGTCAGCAAAGAAAACCTTTTCCAGTTCTTCTTTGCGATCATCTTCTATCTCCATCTCACCAAAACTATTGATAAACTTAACAACCTTTTCATGGTCCTGCACATCATACTTTTTAGCTATATCAACAAATTCACGCGCCTTTTGAGGGTCAGAAAGTATTTCTTCATCATCACACTCTTTGAGAACACTTTTCTCTTCTTCCGTAAACCCTTCCCCTTTTAGTGCTGCTATCTTCTCTGCATCTTCATCCCTCTCTTCCGGTTCTTCTATTTTTTCCCCTGTCACCTTTTCTTCTACCCTTGCATCTTCAAGATCGGTAGTCTCTTCAACATCGGGGGCTTCAGTCGCTTGCAATTCATAATAATTTGATATCTTTATCATGAAGTCTTCAAGATCTTTTTTGCTGGACTCGTGCCAGTGAGGCCTTTGAACAGGATCAGACTCACTGTACTGCCATCC
>PWEN01000062.1 GCA_003553505.1 Candidatus Nealsoniibacteriota bacterium
CAGGCTATTATCCATTCACTTTTCTCCATGAATGGAATGCGAGCCTTTCCAAGTCAGAAGTCATCGGGAATATACACGATAACCCGGAAATTACGCAAGTGCATATTTCTTCATAAAGGAGTGGCGGAAGAGAGATGCTCCAAAACTAGAGAGGCTAAGGGCGTGATAATTGCGACACCCAGTCATGGGCACGTCTACAATAGTCCCCGCCCAAGCCTCTCGTCCAGGGGAGAATGGCCCTTGACTCCTACAACAGATTAGGATGGGTGGCACCTGATTCAAATTCACGAAAATCTCCGTATTCCAATGAACTCCCATCCATCCGCAAAGGCAGATAGAGTACATCGAAAACAAGATCTAACTTCTTCTGGTTCTTCTTATCTGGATGGCCGACTCTATCTGCCTCACTACATAATTTAAGGAGGTGTGCAGAATGGGTAGAAAACACAGGAATTGTGGGGATTGTAAATATTTATACATCATAGGCATAACGACTGCAGGGACGGTTATTATTGATTGCGATAAAGGCATCAATAAGAATTACTGTGAGCGAGGCACTTGTGAGCACTTCAGATGCAAATTTGAACGCCCTCCGATTGATATGTGGCATGTAGAAGGGTGGCTCGATATTGAGTACGAAAATACTGCGATACTGCCGGATAAAGAGGATCTACGTAGCTGTTCTGAATTTATTGATTCTCCACACAATTTAAATAATTTGCTGGAGCCTTTCCGAGATAAGAAAATTAGAATAATGGTAGAGCCGTTAGAAGATTCATAGGGAATTAGTGTGTATCAACTTATAAATAATGAAGGGAGCGATAATTATTCAAGAAGGCCCTATCTATTTTGAGGACGCTGCAGAGGAGGTCTATGGAGAATTCCTCCGAAAACAATGCCAAACAGTAGGTGTGCTGTTCTACGAAACTCACAAAGAGACTGTTGAGGCCATGCAACAGTGGATGAGAGCACCACAACATCACATGCGAGGATTAGATGACATGGAATACACAAGAATCGCATGGCAGGCGCTGCAGGGATATGCGGAAATCAAAAACCTGGAATACGATGAAGCCGTCAATCGATGCCTGGAATTGCTAATACGCAAACAACGTGATTATGGCCCAAAAAATATCCTCAAATTTGGCCACATCGGCTTACTTGTTCGCATGACTGACAAAATAGAACGTCTGGCAAATTTGGCAGGAAATAAATCTAATCCTGCATTTGAAGCACTGGAAGATACCTACATGGACATCTTTAATTATTGTATGATTGGATTCATGCTCAGAAGAGATTACTTTGGACTTCCCCTGAAAGGAGATGAATGATCGTGCCTAAAGAAATAGTCTACACCCCCGGGACTGGAATGAAGAGTCCTATTGTATCCGTAGCCCCGCACGGGCTGTCATTTAACGCACCTGCAGCGGAATTACTTGGAAATCCTGAAAAGGTGCTTGTGAAAATATGGCCAGAGGAGTGGAAAGTAGTGTTCGTTGCTACCGACAATAACGACCCCAAAGGGCTCAAGTTTTACGGCTCAATGAGAGATTCGATGATTCGACTTGCAAGCCGCAATTTGACTAAATTCATCGAATACAACATTGAAGGCTTTACAATTCCAGAAAAAGCTACACGATTCGGAATATTTCCTACCACGCTGGATAATCGCAAGGCCTTAATCTTAGACTTAAATGACCCTGTTATGTGAGGCATCGGGCACACTGTGCCCTCCTCACTACATATGGAGGTGATTTAATTGGATCGGATGGGTGATTTACGTATAGTATTCGGAGGACTTCTTATTTTTGCAATTGTTATGACAGTTGCAGGAGTAATTGATAATTATTATGAAAGAACAACATCCACGGAACACCTAGAGGAGAAGTTGGAGCATGAACGTCAATTACGAGAGCAGACAGAAGACGTCAACAAACAGCTGCTGGAACACATAGAAAATATGCAGGAACAAATCGATGATCTGCAGGAATTCAAAGATGAATTCAATTACCTGCGCGAAGATGTTGAATATGTCATTTGGAGTAATTCTGTTAATTATACTGAGGACGACATCGAACTCGTAGCAGATTGGATTTTCGAATATAGCATACAAAACCGAATTGACCCCTTATGGGTAGCTCGCGTTGTTGCACAAGAAAGTAACTTTAGATGGCGTTTGGTAAATCCTTCGTCAGGTGCAATCGGCGGTATGCAAATTATGCCAAACACAGCACGGCATATTGCATCAATGAAAGGAATGGATTGGTGGCACAAGTCCGACCGGGAAATAGTTGAATTACTACAAGACCCCGAGACAAATATAAAATTCGGGACTTATTACATGTCTTGGTGTCTTGAGCAGGCCGACGGGAATCACCGTATTGCAAGTGCCATGTATAATGCAGGCATCGGTAATGTCCAGCGCTGGCAAGCCCAGGGAATAGATGTGTCAAATCCCGAAGAAATACCCTATGAAGAAACAGCTAATTATGTGAGCAATGTATCATAAATAAATATATAGGGGGCATTTAGTTGGACATCGCTGGAATTGTGGAAGGTGTTTTCTGGATTGTAGTTCTAATCGGGGCTATTGCAATCCTCAATTGAAAGGAGGCGGTATTTACAATGGATCCAGAAGGTTTCGCAAAATTAGACGGACACAAGATTCAAATTAATTGGTATCGTGACAACCAAGTAGGACTCACGTATTTAGAAGGCCCGATGGAAGGAGGATCGAAAGTTGTAGATGAAAGCGACGTCGATTGGGTCTGGGGCAAGCCTAAACCGGCGCGTGAGAAGTTCTCATTAGCTGATTTAGGCACGGATGAACTGCGGGAACGTCTGAAGAAAGTACGTCGAGAGCGTAGGAATTTGATGCAGAACCGTGAACAAGCGTCTTCTACGCAAAGAGGTACGAGGACTTCCAAGCGTAGACGGAAGACAGTATCGAAAAAGCAAGTGCAGGAGCAAATGAAGAATCTATCCGACGAAGAGAAGAGAATGCTGAAAGAACTCATGGGGGAAGAGTAATGGCAGAGAGACATGAGAGGTTTTTCGACTCATCTAAACTGAAATGCTACTTGGAATGTCCTCGACAATTCTATTGGAGACACGTAAGGCATCTTGTGCCTTTTCATGAGAAGACTGCGTTATCGTTTGGAACAGCTATTCATGAGGGACTCTTCACATGGCACAAGACGTACGATATAGAAGAATCCGTCGATGCATTTCACCGACATTGGAATGATACTATGCATGAAGAGCTTCGCACAGCAGAGAAAGGGGAGAAACTTCTTCGAGGCTACGCGGAACGTTATCCGCCGAAGATGGAGCCGTTTGAGTTTGAGATGCTGGAACAGAAAGTCCAGATTGATATAGATGGCATCCAGTATGGAGGGCGAATTGACGGCATCGTAAGGTGGGGCGGAATGAATCTGGTATTGGATCACAAGACAGCATCACGAATGGGGCGCACTTACTTCGACAGATTCCGTCCCGATTTACAGATGACAGGCTATGCTTTTATGGCGAAACAACTATTACAGAAACCTATTCATGGTGTTGTCATTAATGTACTATACTTTACGAAGACCAAGATGGATTTCATCCGAGAAATATCCTCACGGGAGCCTTTTGAGTATGAGGAGTTCGTATCAGTCGTGATGCGTCTCGTAGATGAAATACTATCTAATGATTGGGAGAATCGAAATTCGTGGATGCCTAATTGGACATCATGCGGTAATTGGGGTGGATGTGATTATCGAGATCTGTGTCTGTGTGAAGACCCAGAAAAACTAGTACCTACGATGTATCGTCACGAGGAGTGGCATCCTTTTGACGATGAAGAGGGTAGAATAATTGTAGGATAAGGAGGTATCGTATGCCACAGAAAGCATTGGATTTAGTATTGCCAGAAGAACTAAAGGTGCTCGTGTATGGCGAATCAGGTGTTGGTAAGACTGTATTCGCAACGACATTCCCGAAACCGATTCTGTTCTTCGACTTTGATGATGGACGTCAGACGTACGGAGGATTGCCGGAAATCGACTACGAGTTATACACAGAAGACCCTGCATCACGTCGCCCAAAAGCCTATCAGAATTTCATAAAAGACTTGGACAAATTTGGAAAAGACCACGATGGCTATAAGACTTTCGTACTCGACTCCACTACGTTCCTGCAGGACGCTATAATCAACGACATCATAGGAACTCAGGGAGCAACTCCACAAGGCGGAATTACGTTGCCGCAATGGCAGATTGTAACAAATCGCTTCGCGGATATTTTTCGGAAAATTAAAGGATACAAGGCCAACTTCGTTACTGTTGGCCACGAGCAGATTATTCAAGATGAAGTAACTGGGGAGATCAAAATACTAACTGTGCAAGCTGGCAGGAAATTCGCTGCCAAAGCTCCGCTGTATTTTGACGAAGTCTACAGGTGTTACGTGGATCATAAGGCGAAAGACTCCGTGACGCATAAAGTACAGACTTCGGCATGTAAGAAATACCCAGCACGGAGCAGATTGAATACTCAAGACAAGAATGGTAAAATTGCACCCATTCTTGACCAGTACGAGCCTGCAGATTTTCAGACTATTATGGATAAGGTTGTAACTGCGCGCGAGCGCGGACAACAATAAATCAATTCTCTGAGGGAGGAATCTTTGTATGCCAAGAGTTAACATGAACCTGAACAATGTACCTGACAATGTGGAGCCTGGGT
This sequence comes from Candidatus Nealsoniibacteriota bacterium, assembly GCA_003553505.1. Classification (GTDB taxonomy): domain Bacteria; phylum Patescibacteriota; class Minisyncoccia; order Minisyncoccales; family PWPS01; genus T1SED10-78. Next base: position 4,726 of record PWEN01000062.1, read on the forward strand.
GGTATCCTGTGCAAGTAGAGTCTGCCGAGATTCGCACGACTCAAGACGGTCAAGGGGAATTCATTAGGTGGGACTTGAAAATTATCGACCCCGATAGTGAATTTAACGGATGGCCCCTAAGAGTAAATACTCCTATCAAGCTGGCTCCCGGCAAGGACCAGAGAGCACTCCGCATTACTAAGGACTTCCTTCGTGCCGCCGAAATCGAGTGGGATGAAGACGGATTCGACACTGAAGACGTACTCGGTGCCGAATTAGAAGTCCAGGTACAGCATCGTACTTGGCAGGGGCGTGTGCAAGAGGATGTAACATCCTTTAGGCCTTTGTAGAGGTGCGATTTGTGGAGGACAGCATGCATCTCCGTGCTGTCCTCTACTTTTTACATATTTAGGAGGTGTATTCGTAGATGGTAAATCCTGAAGACTTAAGTGAGGCCATATTAGCGGAACATTTTGAGTTTCAAATCTACACTCTGCAGAAAATAAAGAAGAGGGCGTCAGAGTTGGAAAAACTTATTACGGACGAACATGCCAATGCAGGGAATTGCCCTCATCCAAAGCAGCATCTGGTAAATCAGACTACCCTAGGATCCGACAAAATCTGCTACTTGTGCACAAAATGCGGGACTGAATTCGTACTACCGCGAGGATGGTGATGCGATGGAAGAGCAACCAGAATTATCTAAATACACAATAGCGCGAATGTTGCAAGAATTACATAAACAAGTATTTAATAGGGAGGAAGATGAAGATGCCAACAATTCCAGTTCAGAAGTTGAAGAGTGATGCAGAAATCCCAACGCAGGCAAGAAAAGGAGATGCCGGTTGGGATTTATATGCTGCGGAGCGTGTGAAAATTCGGCCGAATAAGACGAAGGCTGCAGGAACAGGTGTTGCGGTGGCGATTCCAGAGGGATACTATGGCGCCGTAGTTCCTCGAAGTGGGTTGTCATTACGCACCGGATTGCGTCTTGCAAATACGCCCGGCACGATTGATGCAGGATACCGAGACGAAGTAAAAGTATTAATTCACAATACGGATGTCAAAAACAAGGTGATTGAGAAAGGCGATCGTATAGCACAACTGATTCTCCGTAAATGCGAAGACATCGAATGGAAAGAGGTAGAAGATGTGAAGGCTGTTGAAGGTGATCGTGGTGGTGGAATCGGTTCTACGGGTATTCATGGACATCCAACATCGAAACCTGCGACGTCTGCCAGTCCAAATAACAAACGTCAGACAGTCGTCGTAAAGAAAGATACATCATCCAGTAACTAAGAGGGGCAAGAATAATTGCCTCTCTTGTTTGTATTTTCAAATTCTGAATTTACGGGGAGGTGCTACAGAGATGCTTAAATTTACCAATCGGGACGGGAAGGAACAATTTGAACGGGAAAAGTATACCGAAGGGTTGGCTAAGATTGAGAATTACATTGACTATCTGGAATCTATGAAAGAACGAATTGAGGCGGGCGACTTGCGTTATCGAGACGGATCATTCCACGCGTCCAGTCCCGCAGAATTTGATGATGTATTTGAAGATCACATGACTTACACACACGGAAATTATATTATAATAAGCATGCAAATAATCATCAAAAGGGGTGATAAGTAGATGCCACGAAAGATAATAAAAGTCAAGGATATTAAACGCAACGAGCGTATCAGGTTCGACATGGGTGACCTCAAAGAGCTTGCGGCGTCTATTGAGAAATATGGAATTATACATCCGCCTGTAGTTGATCAGGACTATAACTTGATTGCAGGCGGGCGTAGACTGGCGGCGATGGATGAAGTCCTCGGCTGGGAAGAAGTCGAAGTGGATGTGCGAGAAGACGTCGATGAGTTGACTCGACGAGAATTAGAGTTAGAAGAAAATGTCCAGCGAAAAGACCTCACATGGCAAGAACAAGTAGAGGCCCAGAAGGCGATTCATGATTTGAAACAGGAAATCTACGGACCCGCTGTCAAAGGCCACGAATCTGACGGTTGGGGCATCAAAGATACCGCGGAATTAAGTGACCGCTCCGTAGGATCTGTCGCGACGGATATTAAATTGGCCGAAGCTATGGAGGAGCATCCTGAGCTGGCTGAGGAGAAAAACAAATTTCACGCACTCAAGAAATTGAGGCAGATGGAAGAAGAGGCTATACTGGAGGAGCTCGCACGACGCAATGAAGGTCCGTCGAGTGATCGTGTAGAATTAATCCATGGCGACGCTGTCGAGGAACTTCAGAAACGCAAAGACGCGACAGTAGAGCTTGTAATCGCTGATCCTCCTTGGGGTATTGGTATTGACACTAGCAGTCAGCTCGCGAAGAATTATGGCGTCGAGTATGAGGATGCCTCCACCGAAGCTCTTTCGTTAATTGAGGCTACCTGCAATGAATTATACCGAGTAATGGCTGACGGCTCTCATCTATTCTTGTTTTTTGGCATCACTAATTACTATCGTACTTTGCAAATACTTGAGGACGCTGGATTTGAAGTCGACCCGATTCCTGTAATTTGGGATAAAGGCTCTGGAGGAGCTCCTGCAAAAGGACTTGCTATGCCGTCAGCACACGAGACAATTTTCCATACGTGGAAGGGTCGTAGGTATTTGAATCATGGCAAAGATAACGTATTCCGTGACATTCCCCGCACTAGTCATACGGAGCGGGTTCACACAGCACAGAAGCCGGTTGAATTAATCAAGCAAATGATTGAGCTAGCATCCGATCCGGGCGACACTGTACTCGACCCGTTCGGAGGGAGCGGTACTACAGCCATTGCTGCCGCACTGGCAGGACGTAAAGGAATCGCCATAGAAAAGTCTGATGTCAATTTTGGAAAAATGCAAGAATACGTCAATACCACATTACTTGCGGAGGGGGTGGTGGAGTAATGTCTACAGGTATGATCATTTGGGGAAGCGTCAACATCGTGTATTTGTTCCTGTTGACTGTAGGGACTCTTGTCGTAGCATCACAACGTAGCGACAAGTTAACTTTAGGTAGCTGGCTAATTACACTATTTACCGCAAGTGCGATTGTATGGACAATCACAGCAATGCTTTCACTCAGCTAAAGATAAGTTAGAAGGAGGCATGATATTTTGAATATAGATGACATCAAAGTTCCAGGCGAAGGTCCAAAGGATGCGAAGATAGTAATCGTCGGAGAAGCGGGCGGAAAGGCGGAATTACAACAAGGTCGACCATTTGTAGGGCCGTCAGGGCGGACATTGAATGCACTCCTCGCCCGCGCTGGAATAAAACGTCACGAGTGCTACGTTACGAATGTCGTTAAGTCATCCGACACAAACGTAAATAACTGGTATCACGATAGAAACAAGAAGAAGCCAAAGTTTGAATTAAACGTGGCTCGTAAGAATGTCCAGAAGGAAATCAACGAAATCAATCCTAATTTAGTGATTGCATGCGGCGCTGAAGCACTCAAGGCACTTAAGGATGAAGACGGATTGTCGATTGGTGATTGGCGAGGCTCCGTTATCGAAACCAAAGTAGGAAAAACGATACCTATCTACCATCCTGCAATGTTATTACGACAGTGGATGTGGGCAGCAGTTACGGAGTTGGATCTAAAACGCGCCAGGGATGAAGCCCAATTCCCAGAAATACATCGCAAAGAGAGAAAGCTCATCGTGAATCCTGAACTATGGCAGGTGAGAGAATTCATAGAAGAATGCAAGAATCACGAATATCTGTCATTTGACATTGAAACATCTGGAGGTAAAAATAAGGAACGATTCATTGATTGCCTCGGGCTTGCATACAGCGACGATGTCGCAATGAGTATTCCTCTGACGCACGCAAACGGGGAGCCTTATTGGAGTCTTGAAGACGAAATGGAAGTTTGGAAATTGTTATGTGATGTTATGAGTGACCCTTCAGTCAAGAAGATAGCACAAAATGGTCAGTACGATATAATCTACCTGGAGCGTGCAGGAGTTCCAATTCGTAATTTCTGGTTTGATACAATGAACGCAGCAAACGTAATCTATCCCGAATTTCCAAAAGCGCTCAGTTTCTTAGTGAGTATCTATACAGACGAGCCTTTTTATAAGGATACTATCAAAAGTGATCGTTGGATATATAATGCGAAGGACGCCGCGCTGACTTACGAAGTTGCCATGGCACAGTTACAAGACATGGAAGACTTCGGAGTCACTGAATTTTATTTCACCCACGTGCATCCATTACTTCGCATATACGTAGAAGTCCATGAGCAGGGTGTCCGTATCGACGAAGAGAAACTCGAGAAGGCCAAGGAGAAGATAGAAGGCGAAATTAACGAATTACAAGACGAATTGAATGAATCAGCAGGTCGAGAACTGAATGTAAACTCACCGAAGCAAATGAGAGAGTATTTGTATGATACTTTGGGATTCAAACCGCGGTACAATAAAGCAGGTAATCCTACCGCCAATGCAGATACAATTAAGGAATTCTATCGCAAGACAGGACGCAGAGAGTTAGAAATCATCCTGGAAATACGCCAATTACGAAAGATACTCTCCACCTACTTGAATGCACCCTACGACGCTGACGGCAGGATGCGGTGTTCCTATAATGTAAGCGGAACTGAAACAGGAAGATTATCTTCGTCATCCAGCGTCGACGGGACTGGTACAAATTTGCAGAATATTCCCAAAGGAGTTTGTAGGGAGATATTCATACCTGATGACGGCTGTAAAATGGTAGCAGGCGACTTGTCCCAGGCTGAGAACCGAGTAGTTGCGTATTTGACCCGAGATGAAAATATGCTAGGGATAGTGAATTCTGACTCTGGTGATATTCATACCGAGAATGCTGCTAAGATATTCAACAAAGACCCTGAAAAGGTTTCTAAACAAGAGCGTCAACTAGGTAAGCGAATCACGCACGGATGTCTACTTCCCGAAGCTGAAGTCCTAACGCCTGGTGGTTGGGTTGCACTTAAAGACTTGCAGCTAGGAGTCAAGACAGCACAATTCAACTTAGATACCAATGAAATAGAATTCGTCGTTCCTCAAATACTCGAATACGACTATGACGGACCAATGTACGCTGTTGACAGCAACGGGCACAAGAATGTGTATTCACCTGAACATCGTATTCCCTATGTACGCAAAAGAAATTTCCAGCAAGGTTCCCGAGATATTGTGTGGAAATGTGCAGAAGAATTATCGTCAATGAATCGTCCCGGAATGGTGCCTGTATCAGGATACCTTGAACCAGACAATCCTATTATGATGCACCCTGATAATGCAAGAGTACTAGCTATGATACAAGCCGACGGCTCAATAGAACCTTATGGAGGAATTAGGCTGGCCTTCAAGAAAGAGCGAAAGCAGGAAAGGTGCGAGGAGCTGTTAGAGCGTGTAGGAATTCCCTATACGGAACACACAACAAAAGAAGGCTACAGACGATTTTTCATTAAAGCTAGCAACGCTAAATCTATTCTGTACTATTTAGGACGCGATAAGACTTTTGGAAATTGGATACTTCAATTACACCGGGACACAGCAAAAGCCTTAATAGAGGAAGTACAATACTGGGATGGTTCCCGCAGTCATGATACCCGTTGGACCTACAATACCACAAATGAACAAAATGCAATAGCAATCCAGACTCTAGCGCATTTATGCGGAAATGCTGCAACCTTGCAAACTATGCATACCGACAAGCATCTAGACAGTTACAGGGATGGCAAAGATACTAAATTAATGCATAGAGTGTCAATAATGTCAAAGCAACACGCAGGATTACGCAAAGAGCACTGGAGTACTATTCACCATACTGGAAAGATATATTGCTTGTCCGTGCCTAGTGAGGCGTTTCTCGTGAGGTATAATAATTCCATCCACGTGACGATGAACTCGAACTACAGAATGGGGCCATTAACGTTCGCCCGATTTGCAGAGTTGCCGACTAAAGAAGCCAAGCGCCTACTGCAGTTGTATTATGACACCTATCCACGTCTTAAAATGTGGCACAAGGAAATAGAAAACAAAATAAAGCATGACCGCACTTTACGGAATCCCTTCGGCAGACGTCGGTTATTTATGGACAGAATCAGTGATACTACATTCCGTGATGCTACCTCTTATCTACCTCAGTCAACTGTCGCTGACGCTATACATCGTGCCACTTACCAAATCTACTCTCGCCTCCCCTGGCCAGCGACGGTATTGATGCAACTACACGACTCCATCACCGTTCAATGTCCCGAAAATATGGTAGATGACGTTGTGGAAATTATGACTGAAGAACTTGAGTGCCCTTTTGTTATCGACGATCAGGAACTGTCAATCCCTGCAGATATAGACATCGGAGATAATTGGAACGAATGCGGTTAGTGGAAGGAGGGGGATTACATGGCACGAGTTATCGAAGACTCTTGGTTGCAGGAATATTTGCGTTTCACAGCAGGACTGCAGTCCCCTGAATTATTCCATCTGTGGACAGGAATATCAACGATTGCAGCAGCACTTGAACGGAATGTCGTACTCGACAGGGTTTATTTCAAAGTATATCCCAACATGTATATTGTACTCGTCGGGCCGCCTGGAAAAGTAGGAAAGAATACCGCTATCAACATGGGTTCTGGCCTTCTAGCAAACCTCGACGATGCCCCTCGATTCTTCGCAGAAAAAATAACACCGGAGCGTATTTTGGATTTTATGTCTGGTGGCATGCGTCGTATTGGCGAGAATCGAATTAAATTTGTATCTGCTGCCTATGCGTGCGCGCCTGAGTTGAATGTCTTTCTCGGCAAATCACAAGACGGAGATACCTTGAAACTCCTGACCGACTTGTATGATTGTAAAGAAGGTACATGGCGCTATGAGACTAAATCTTCCGGCGTTGCTGAGCTAGAAAACCCCTGCTTGAATATGTTAGCAGGCTCAACACCTAAATGGCTCCGGACATCTATTCCGATTGAAATAGTCGGAGGTGGTTTCATATCAAGGACAATTTTTGTATATCAAGACACACCGCGAAGGCCTGTGGCGTTTCCTGAAGACGAAGTACCTGATAATTACGAAGATATGCAACGGCGACTTTTAAATGATTTGAATCATATCCGTGAGCTTGAGGGTGTATTTAAATTCACAGACTCCGGCAAGCAATGGTATGGAGAATTTTACGAAGAATTCTATTATACATCACACGAAACACACGATACTGATTTCTACGCACGCTGGCCAACGCAACTGTTAAAACTTGGCATGATTGTCTCCATTGCTGAGCGCGACGACCTAACACTTACTGACCACGATTTACGGCGTGCTCGTGCAATGCTGGATGCCGTGTCAGGCCATATGAAAGGAGTATCCGAATTGATGTCCTCCGCTGATAGCGAAATCTCTACTACAAAAATTCTTGGATTCATTCGCCGCCGCAGCACTATCACACATCGTGAATTATCCCAATACAGTTCCAAGTATTGTAAATCCGACGAATTAAATCGAATAATCCAGACTCTCATAGACGCGGGCGAAATCCAGGTGGTGCATGTAGGTCCGCGTGGAGGTCGAAAGTATAGATACATCCCAGAAGAGGAGCGTGAACAGGATGGGGAAGAATAGCGAAGGGAAAAAATGGAAAGTATATCTGGCGGGAGCCGTTGGTCTAGATGAGGCTTTCGTGCGAGGATGGCGAGAATACGCAGAAAATTTCCTGAATGAGTGCGGCATAGATACACTCAATCCGATAAAAGACCGAGAGATTTCTCCACATTATGACCCGACTGACATCGTTGAAACTGACCTAGAGATGGTAAGGCAGGCTGATATAGTTCTTGCCGAATATTCCCACGATACCTACGGATACATCGGCACGTCAATGGAAATACGCGAAGCCTACTTGCAGGGCAAGACGATAATTACATGGGGAGACGCCTACAGGAATCACTACTGGCTTAGGTATCATGCTAACAGGTGTTTCGGCGAGTTGGAGCAGGCGTTGGAATATATTGCCCGACAGGCGACGTAGAAGGGGTCTGTAAGGCCGGTGTGGGGGCGTTAGGTACTATACCCCCCACAACCTGCTACAAACCCTGCAAAAAGGCGACAGTGAAAAAGTTAATAGAAATCTAACAGAACAAGGTTGGAAGGTCATTAGAGTTTGGGAGCATGAAGTGAATAATAATTTAGAAAAGTTAGCTGACTTTTTGGAAAAAATCTATAGGGAGGGAAAACATGATCAGGAATGAAACTATTGAAAAAAAACCTTTAAGTAACGTAAAATTTATTGATTTATTCGCAGGAATCGGGGGGTTTAGGATTGCTTTAGAATCTTTGGGGGCTAAATGTGTTTTTTCTTCAGAAGTTGATAAATTTGCTATCAAAACCTATAAAGAAAATTTCGGAGATACCCCCGAGGGAGATATTAAAAAAATTGGTGAAAAGGAAGTGCCGGATCACCATATTTTGTGTGCAGGGTTCCCCTGTCAATCGTTTAGTATTTCCGGAAAACATGGAGGGTTTGACGATACACGGGGGACCTTGTTTTTTGATATTGCAAGAATAGCAAAAGAAAAGAGACCCAAAGTGCTGTTTTTGGAAAATGTTGAATTTCTTGTTAGACATCAAAAAGGAAAGACCTTAAAAACAATAGTTTCTACTTTGGAGGAAATTGGCTATAAGGTTTTTTGGGAAGTGCTGAATTCGAAAGACTATGGGGTTCCCCAATACCGAAAAAGAATTTTTCTTGTAGCTGTAAATAAAGAAATTTTTCCAATGGTTAATTTTAACTTCCCAAAACCGGTTGAGGGAGGTAAAAGGTGCGTAAAGGATATTCTTCTTCCAAATGAATTAACACAGGACTATTTTATTGATAGAGATGATATTAAATTAACAAAAGCCGAACAGGAAAATTCATTTAGGGTCATTTCTGAGAAACCGATTCGGATTGGAATTATAAACAAAGGTGGCCAGGGTGAGAGGATTTATAGTATCTGGGGGCAGGCAATTACTTTGTCTGCACATGGGGGAGGGGCAGCTTCAAAAACAGGAGCTTATTTAGTAGATAAAAAGATAAGAAAGCTAGCCCCACGTGAATGTGCGAGATTAATGGGGTTTCCTGATTCTTTCAAAATTCCAGTTTCAAATAGCCAAGCTTGGAAACAATTTGGGAATAGCGTTGTTGTGGATGTGGTTCAGCAAATTGGTGTTGAGTTGGGCAAACATTTTTTTGGAATCAGGAAGTAAAAAAGGTGGTATAAGTAATGTCATATAGGGATGATTTGGAACAACTGGGCTCTGAAACGGCCAAACAGCTAGAAAATGGTTAAAAATTATGGGCTACGACATTAATAAATCCGACAGGCTCCCTACAGAACCGCTTTTTCAAAATCTGAAAATACAAAATAAAAAGCCCCCTCGGAAATTATCCGAAGGGGCTTTCTTCATTTCTAGTTACTTGCCTACGTTTCCAATAAGTCTTCTAATCTCTGTATCTGATCTCTCAATCTTGTACTAAGTGTGTCGATTGCTTTAGCTTCTGATTTCTTGCGGCGCAGCATTCTCCGCACATCCTCGTCAGTGACTTTCCACGCGCCTTTGAGTACATCTTTGTCGTTGCGTTCCATTATCTAACCTCCCCTGATTACAGAATACTGTCGATGAAAGGTATCTTATCGGCCAAGTAGGATTCCAAGTCTTCAACATGCTCCCGCCAGTCTTTGCCGATTTCTTCGTTCAAATTCTTCAGAGCAGCATCAACGGCCCTACTTACAAATACTCTGAGTGCTCGACGGGTAAAGAAATTAAGACTTATTTGCTGTTTAGCGAAATCCATGACAGTATCTACAACCCATTCCTTTTTGGCTTCCCCTCGGCCCTTATCTTCCCATACGGCCTCGGCCTTGTCAATCGCCCACACGAACGTGCTCCAGAAGGAATCCCACAAGCTTTGAGATGCCCACTTCAAAAGACGCCAACCTATCTGGGCTAGAATATCACGAATCATTACATAAAACACTCCTTCCATTGAGGATCATACACCTCTACCACAAAACCACGGTCGCCTGCATATCGATCACAAAAATCTACTAATTGAGTCATTGCATCACGACTGTTCCATACGGCGTTCTGATCGATACTTCTACTTGTGCCTGGTGCTATACAGCCTGCAAGTTGTGATGTCCAGTTTGCGGGATGAATTAGTATATTTAATCTATTATGCTTGTCCTCGAGTCGTATCACAGTCATCCCGAATGTAGGACTTTCCCACAGCCAGGCTGAGTATTTGCCTGCATAAATTCGACTTTCTCCCCGACGATTCTCTCGCCACGGTAATTCAAGTGTATATACGACTATCCTTTCCCGGTCAAATCCATTAAACGCTGCGATTCGTCCGTGAGTCGCTTCTTCGGAGGTTTCCTCCCTGATCAATTTCAAGATAACAGGTATCATTATATCCTCCTTACCTGAATGTTTTAAGAGCTAGTAATATTAATGTGATGATTGAAATTACCATACTTGACCACGTAATTACCGTTTCCGTTATCACCCTCCCACCTTTTCGAGAGCCTTCCATCCGGTCAATGTATGCCTCGACTTCATCAATTCGTTCCTGTAAATCGTCGTAATCCAAATTTGAATACTCTCCGATGACTTTCTTGATTCCTTCGATGTCGTGTCGATGTACATCACACGGAAGTGTTTCGAAGATATGATTATAATGTTTGATGCGGCCGGAAAGCCTCTCTAGGACTACTTTAGTGTCCGAGATCTCATCCTTTAAATCCATTAATACATCTACGGGTACTTTGCTATCCCATCTCTGCTGATTCCCTTTGTTGTCGGCATTGCTGATAGAATCACCTCCAATAACATCGACAAAAATTACTCGGACTCTTCAGCGGACTCCTTATTGTCGGATTCCAACAATTCATCGATGAGTTGCAATTGTCCTTGGATCATATTAAATTGTGTTTTGAGTTGTTCCATGGTGTTTTC
>PWEN01000055.1 GCA_003553505.1 Candidatus Nealsoniibacteriota bacterium
GGAGGAAGGACGACAAGTTGCCTGACAGAGTCTTCGACGATGAAGTTCTTTACGGACCGACTGAAGGCGAAACGCTTTCGAGAAGAGAATTTGAAGAGGAACTCGACCGCTATTACGATGTAAGAGGTTGGGATGAAGAAGGCGTGCCTTCCAAGAACACGTTGAAGAGATTGGATCTTCCCGAGGTAGCGGAAGAACTCGGCTCTGTTAAGGAAAAAAAGTAAAGGACTAAGATACGAGATTTCCACTCTCAAAAACCCTATTTTCTTTTTTTGATCTTAAAAGATCTCATTTTCAAACACATCTAATACTTCATCTATATCTTCAGAGGTGATCTCACGATGTGTAACGAATCTCATCGAATTCTTCTCCAATGCGAGCGTGAGTATATTTTTTTCTTCTAACTTCGTTCTCAATTTTTCCGCCTTCATGCCGAACTGGGAAGTATCCATCATCACGATGTTCGTTTTGAACCTGTCTGGATCGATATCCACTCCCAGCTCTTTCAGACCTTCGACCAGTCTTCTAGCGTTGGCATGATCTTCTTCGAGTCTATCGACCATCTTCTCTAAGGAGATCATACCTGGTGCAGCGATAACACCGGCCTGTCTCATGCCTCCGCCGAGGCGTTTTCTGTTCTTTCTCGCTCTTTCTATGAACTCTTCAGTTCCAACTAACATCGAACCGACTGGTGCGGATAGACCTTTAGAAAGACAGAATTGTATAGAATCAACAGGTTCAACTAAGTCAGATACCTCTATACCTAGTGCAGTAGACGCGTTGAATATCCTAGCTCCGTCGAGATGTACGTTCAGATCATCTTCACGGGCTATCTCACAAGCTTTTTCCATATAGTCGATGTCCAAAGGAACGCCTCCCGCGACATTGTGAGTGTTCTCGAGGCAGAGCAGTGATGTAACAGGATGGTGTATGTTCTCTTCCCTCACCGCATTCCTTATAGAAGAGATCTCCATATATCCGTCGCTATCATCGAGGGTATTGGCTGAAAGACCCGCTAGAGATGAATAACCTCCGACTTCATACCTGAAGATGTGGCAGTGTTTTCCCATTATCATCTCTTCACCGGGTTCTGTATGTGTCAAAAGTGAAGTTATATTCCCCTGAGTACCTGAAGTCACGAAAAGGCCGGCTTCTTTTCCCATCTTTCTCGCGGATAGATCCTCCAACTCTTTTACCGTCGGATCTTCTCCTAAAACGTCGTCTCCGACTTCTGCATCTTTCATGGCCTCTCTCATCTCATCTGTAGGTGTCGTAACAGTATCACTCCGCAGATCGATAGTTTTAGATCCCATAGTTTCTTGATAATAAAGAATATATTTAGAGATTGGGTAAACCTATCTAACTGATCAAAGTCTAGTAAGATAATTTTCTATCTCCCAATTGGTGACTTGTTTCCTAAATTCGTCCCATTCTTTTCTTTTATTATGTAGGAAATGTTTGAAGATGTGTTCTCCAAGTACATCTTTCATGAACTCGCTATTTTCCATCAAAGATAAAGCGTTGCCTAGATTCGAGGGCAGTGCCTCGATATCCTTCTTTTTCAACTCTTCATGGGATAATTCGAATAGATCTTCTTCCACAGGCTTTGGAGGATCTATCTCTTCTTCGATACCTCTCAGACCGGCTCCGAGAAAAGCTGCAAATTGAAGGTAAGGATTACCTGCGGGATCAGGATTTCTCACCTCTATTCTTGTGCTGATCCCTCGACCGGCTGGGATCCTAGCGAGTACACTCCTGTTGAGATGAGCCCATGAAACGTAAACAGGTGCTTCGTATCCTGGTATCAGTCTCTTATAAGAATTCACCCAGGAATTCTGTATAGCGCTCATCTCTTTTGCATATTTAAGGACGCCTCCAAGATAATACCTAGCGGTTTCGCTCAAACCATCTGGATCATCGGGATCATAAAAGTGATTCTCATCTCCGTCGAGTAAACTTTGATGAACGTGCATGCCGGTACCGTTGACCTCCGCGATCGGTTTAGGCATGAAAGTAGCGTGCAGATCATTCAACTTAGCTACAGTTTTGATAGTATGTTTCAAAGTCATTATCCTATCGGCTATGGTGACCGCGTCTCCGTATCTAAGATCGATCTCGTGTTGGCCAGAGGCTCCTTCGTGGTGTGAAGCTTCGACCTCAAAACCCATCTCGTTGAAGTATAGGTTGCATTCTTTTCTGACTTTTTCAGCCCTATCTAAGGGCATCAGATCGAAGTACCCTCCACAGTCGTCAGGCGTTACCGTAGGGTCTCCGTTTTCGGTGGTCTTGAAAAGAAAGAATTCATACTCTGGACCGACATTGAATTCATAACCTTTTTTTCTTGCTTTATCGACCTGTCTTTGAAGGATGTATCTTGGGTCTCCCTTGAATCTTTCTCCTTCAGAGTCATATATATCACAGATCAGACGGCCAGTTTTTATTTGATTTTCAACCCATGGGAAAACGAGAAAAGTATCAAGGTCTGGATAGGCTCTAAGATCGGATTCTTCTATAGTTGCGTAGCCCATTATCGAGGAACCGTCGAAAAGAACTCCCTCTTCTATAGCTCTTTCCAGATTGGAAGTGGGAACAGTTACTGACTTCACTGTACCTAAAATATCCATGAACTGCATCTCTACAAATCTTATGTCTTTTTCTGCAACGTAATTTAAGAGTTCATCCTTCTCCATGTTGGTTAATCGTATACGATTATTTAAATCATGACCTTCATGCAGATCACCAAAATATTCAAATATTAGAATATACTAAAATATTCACGATCAGAGGTAATAGCATGAATGTGCTCATAAACAGATTGAGGCTTGGGATCCAACTGTTCATGATATTTTTAGCCGGTTTTCTTTTTATCGCAGGAGTTCTCTATTTCAATATACTGTTCATAATCGCGTCTTTAGTTTTGGCCTTGATTTTCGGCCGGCTTTTCTGTGGTTGGCTCTGTCCTCTCGGTTTCTGGACTGAAAGGGTCATGGGTAAGATCTCAGGAGATAAGGAATTACCGAAGATATTTAAAACTAAAATCTTTAGAATCTCATTTACGATATCATTCCTCTTGATATTTGTTTTACTGTGGTACTATTTTCCATTTCAAGGTTATCTTTTCCCGATACTTATGATGGGAACTATGTTCGGATTGGCCACTGTTCTTGGTTTTTTCAGCTTTGATAAGGCTTGGTGCGCGTATATCTGTCCTTGGGGTATACTCTCGAGCGTTTTAGGTAGATATGCTCCCTATCAGTTAGGTATAAGAGGAGATTGTGAGGGATGCAAAGCATGTGTTGAAGCCTGTCCTATCGATGGAGCTCCCGAGGAGGCAGTGGAAAACAAGCGGTCTGAAGAACCTGCCGAGATCTCTTCTAGATGTATCCGATGTCTGGAATGTAGTAGGGCCTGTCCTAATGACTCTATCGATATCTTGGGAGACTCATAACGTAAATATTCAAATATCATGATATTCATACAGATTTGAAGAGTGAGCGAAGATGGATAAGGAATTGATGTATTCCATACATGCTGAGGCGTGTAAGATGTTCTCTCACGAAGTCAGATTGGAGATCATCGATAAATTGAGAGGGGGAGA
>PWEN01000005.1 GCA_003553505.1 Candidatus Nealsoniibacteriota bacterium
AGCTGTTGAGAATTTATAAAAACGATGGTTATATACTTGAGATCGGTGGAGAAAAGGAAGATGAATTTAAGACCAGAGAGAAAGCAGCTGCAGAGGGAAAAGTAATGATGTTAAAAAGCTGGCTTCCCGGAGCAGAAGAAGATGATATTAGAAATATGCTGGCATCTCATCTGGAAATTGACTTTAATTTTTTGCGCGAGTGGTGTGAGAAACAGGCTGAAGAGAAGCCTGATTGTGACTGTGGTTGCTGGGGATATCCCCTGGAAATGGGAACCTTATGGACCTGGGACATGAATAAATACCGTGGTTGTCCCAAATGCGGCCATAAGGTTTAAATGAAAACCCCCGACTGCCGCGAAGGACAGCCGGGGGATTTAAAATCAGAATCGGAATTAAACTCTCAGAATCAGCCTCCAGATTTGGCCTGCAGCTTTATTCCAGTTTAAGCACGGCCGGTGTCAGAGAGGAAAGTTCCACTTCATTTTCATCAATTATAACACCTGCGGGATCTGTAATTTCCTCTGTGCCGGCTGCATCTTCATCTACAAGCACTTCTGCATCGTTTAGATCTATATCCAGGTCCAGTTTATAAGATCTGGTTTCGGTATCAGCATTTATAATGACCAGATATGATGCGCCTTCGTCCTCACTGGCCAGATAGGCTGCTGCCAGATCCTGTTCTTCGATGTCGGGAGAATCAACTCCTTTCACTTTTTCATCAACAAGTTCCATACTCTCCAGCCCAAAAGCATCGCTGGAATGTCTTAGTTCTATCAATCCAGCGGTGAATTCTCTTGTTTCTCGGTGGATGTCACTCTCCTTCGTCTTTTCCCAGTCGAACATATTGATGGCATCGGTGGAATCATAGGAGTCGTTGACAAAATATGGGTACTCGAAGGGCTCGCCCTCAGGATCCAGTCCTTCGTGAGTTGAATAGGGTGACTCATCTGTTTCATCCCGGAACTGTTTGCTGCGGCCGTATTCCTGGCCACCGTGCATAAAGGCCGTGCCCTGTGAGGTCATGACCATTGTATTGCCAAGCCTGATGCGCTGCTGAATTTCCTCCTGATAATGATCGGGATCAAGGCCTGCGCTTACAGCTATCACATCATGCAGTGCCAGGTCATCGTGGCTGGCCACATACTGCACCGCATCTCCGGGGTCTGTTGTGGTGAAATTATGAGGTTGTGCTTTGATATTATCTACAATTCTCTCAACCTCTCTGGGCTCTCCTGTGATAAAGCGGGGATCGCCTTCATCGGGAAATCCCGACTTCAGTTCATCGCGGATATCATCATTGAAGACACCGATTGTATCAGTGTGCTCCATCCATCCCTGATCTGCGGGCATAATATCCTCCTGGAAAACATCTTCCAGGGCATCACCTTCATATACTTCCCAGCCCTCCCCCAGCATCAGTATATCAGGATTGATCTCGCTCGCTCTCTCATAAATTCTCTCCATGGTATCGGCATCATGATCTCCCATCAGGTCAAAGCGGAATCCGTCAACCTGGAATTCATCGACCCAGTAGAGAACAGAGTCCAGCATTAGACGTTCGGTCATCTCTCTGGTGCTGCCCAGCAGCCCACCGCCATAGCTGGTTTTTGTGGCTCCGTCAGCTTCCATGAAGTGATAATAATAGGGCATTGCGTCCTCCAAAATATTTACAGCACCTGTATGGTTATAGACTACATCGAGAATAACGCCCATATTCCTTTCATGAATTTCGCTGATAAGATGTTTGAACTCTTCTATGCGCAGCTCAGGATCTTCGGGGTTTTCCGAATACATTCCGCTCAGGGCAAAATAGCTGTGAGGGTCATAGCCCCAGTTGTAATTATTGCCGCGGGGGGAGTAGCCCATCTCCCTCAGATGGTTTTCCAGCTCATTGCCGTGCACATAGTTCATCACCGGCATCAACTGTACATGGGTAACACCCAGTTCCTCAAGATAATCAAGCTTTTCCGTGAAAGCCCTGAAGGTGCCGAATTGATGATCCAGCTCATCCTCAATGCCCGGGTCAGAGGTAAAATCCCGGATGTGCATCTCATATATTACTGCATCCTCGCGGTTTTCAAAATTGTCGATATCGGCCCCTGTAAGCTCAGGGCCAATTTCCTCCGGATCCACTATGGCCGCCTTGCCCACCGGATATTCCGGTTCATCTGGATCGGGTTCACTGTTCCAGGCAGCCATCGAGGGAGCATAGGGATCTAAAACCAGACTGTTCTCACCTTCAAATTCAACCCGGTAGTGGTAATAATAGCCGGTGAGATCCTCCAGACCGGTGTTTTCCTCGTCTAAATCAACCTGCCATACACCACTTTCATTTCTCTCCATGGCAATATCATCAGTGATAATCTCATGCTGATCTTCGCTGTCGTAGAGCACTATCCCAACATCGTCAGCCCGGGGGGACCATAGCTTGAGCGTTGCCGAGCCATCATCATGCAGTTCCACACCAAGATCACCTTCATAGGCATAGAGATCATCGATGAGCCGCCAGTTAAGCCGGGCGGTGACGGTATCCTGCTGCCAGCTTACCTGATAGGGTTCATCATCCGCAGCGAAATCAAAATCACCGCGCAGTTCAGCTGCTCTATCATGAATTATTTCAGCCTCTTCATATTCATACTGCTCACCTTCACTGTCTTCGATCGCCACGTCATCAAGATCTTCTGCGCTCATGCCGGCGGTGCTGTCAAAGATAAGCTTGACACTATCCTGCAGTAGTGTGGCGGCCTGCAGGTTTTCCTCCACAATGTAGTGAGGATTGGTGTAAGCCATCTCATCGTCCTGGCGGAAGAAATATTGGTCATGATCTGGTTCGGAAACATTGATGTCGGCGGTCTGTTCCTCTGTCTCCATATTTACAGCCAGGAAATTGATCTGATCGGGGTCTTCTTCGATCTCAATATCTATATAGGCTCCGTGTTCGGTGACCTGATCGGGCTGGAAGTCATGGGCACCATCGGGCCAGTCATCCAGTTCCTCGGTGGGAGTGATCACATCTCCCCAGGTCCAGAGTCCCCAGTCCTCGTAATCATCGATCTCCTCATGCTGGAAATGAATGCGCACAGTATTTTCAGGCAGATCAACCGGTTCATATAGATAGAATTCATGCAGGTCATTTTCCTGTTGCAGCCAGATCTCGTTCAGATCGGGATCGATAATTTCCACGATTTTGTCTTCGGTGAGATTATCTCCATCTTTATTGTTGAGGAGAAAACCGACTTCCTCCGGTTCTTCTGCCAGTTCAACATCGACATAGGTGCCAAAATCGGTCCGGGGTTTGTCTTCCAGCCAGGTGGCGCCTTCGGGCCAGGGCGCAATATCTTCAGAAGCGGTGGCCACATCCTCCCAGACCCAGAGTCCAACTTCATCATAGTCTTCAGCTTCCCTCTGGATGTTAATTCTCAGATGATCCTCCGGAATGGGTTCACTTTCAGCTGTTGCCGTATCCAGTGAACCGAAAAAGAAGATCAGTGTCAGCGCCAGCAGAACAGTTAAAAAATTTGCGGTCAATTTCCTCTTAAAATCTCCAGAAAATCCAGACATCCGGTGGATACCCCCTCTTTGCAAACGTTTGCA
>PWEN01000022.1 GCA_003553505.1 Candidatus Nealsoniibacteriota bacterium
AGACCTTAACGTTAATATACCTGTTCAGTATTCACAAATCACCAGCCCCGGTAGTGTAGTGGCCTATCATGTGAGCCTGTCGAGCTTGCGACTCGGGTTCAAATCCCGGCCGGGGCGCCATTCTTCATTCTAAAACTCAGATTTTCCGATTCTGAATCAAAAGGGCCTTCATCCCTTTGATGTTCCCTCTTTTTTGAGATTGGGTGTCATGAACCACGATGCTCCTCGCATTCGGGACGGTGCAAGACCTTGCGTTCGAAACAGGCCTAAAGCTTGCCAGCACAAGTATCAGCAAGGCTTGATGACGCTCACGGTATGCTTCCCTATGCGGTTGTCATAGTCCAGGCTGGCCTCGATGTTGAAGACCTTGCGCATGTTCTCTGGAGTGAGGACATCCTCCACTTTGCCGGCGGCCTCGATCCTGTGGTCGTGGATGAGTATCATCTTGTCGCAGTAACGGGCCACCAGGGAAAGGTCATGGGAGACGATTATGACCGTCATACCCTCGTTCCGTGACAATCCGTGGACCAGATCGAGGACCTCCAGCTGATGGTTGACGTCCAGGTGAAGGGTGGGCTCGTCCATCAGTATTATCCTCGGCCTTTGAGCCAGGGCCCGAGCGATGATCGTCCTCTGCCTCTCCCCGCCGCTAACCTGGTTTATGGGCCTGTCAGCGAGGTGGTCCACCTTGGTCTTCTGCATGGACTCCCAGACGATTCTGAGGTCCTCGTCGCTTTCCATTTGGAGCCTTTGAAGTGAGGGCATCCTGCCCATGAGCACTATGTCGGCTACGCTGAAGGCGAAGTTGATCTCGCTTCCCTGAGGGACGACGGCCATGCGCTGGGCGATGTCCCTCTTGGTTATCTTCGCTATGTTTTTGTCCTCCACCACCACCGATCCCGCCGCGGGGCTGAGGTTGCGGTTCATTATCTTGAGCAGAGTGGTCTTCCCCGAACCGTTGGGCCCTAGGATTCCCAGGACCTCGCCCTTCCTGACTCGGAAACGGACGTCCTCCAACACGGGTTTCCCGGCATAATCGAAGCTTACGCCGTTGATATTCATTATCATTACCAGCCCACCTCCCGGCGGCGGCGTCTCAGAAGGTATACGAAATATGGGGCGCCTATAAGGGCGGTTATTATGCCGATCGGTAGCACCTGAGGCTGGAGGACGAACCTGGCGAGGACATCAGCCAGTATGAGGAAGGCTCCGCCTGCGATGATGGACGTTGGCACCAGTATTCGGTGATCGGGGCCCACCATCAGACGCATGACATGTGGTATTACCAGGCCCACGAAGCCGATGATGCCCACGAAGGAGACGGCGGCGGCAGTAGAGAGCGCACAAGCCACCAGGATATGAACCCGTACCTTTCCCACCTCGATTCCCAGGTTCTGGGCGTGATTGTCGCCGAGCATCATGGCATTGAGGTCGCGCGAGTAGTACATTATTATCGCTCCTCCCACCAATACCATGGGGATCACTATGCGCACATCGCTCCAACCGAATTGGGTCAGGTCCCCCATCATCCAGAAGACAATGCCCTCCATCTCGTCCCCGGCAAGGTAGGTCATCAGGTTCACAAGCGCGGAGAAGAACGCCCCCACAGCGATGCCGGCCAGGAGCAGCGTCTCC
This sequence comes from Candidatus Nealsoniibacteriota bacterium, assembly GCA_003553505.1. Lineage (GTDB taxonomy): Bacteria > Patescibacteriota > Minisyncoccia > Minisyncoccales > PWPS01 > T1SED10-78. The sequence continues at coordinate 1,636 of PWEN01000022.1, forward strand.
ACCGGCACCTTGCCACCCACGCGGGCGATGTTGTACACCAGCATCAGAGTCAGGAGGCAGAACAGGAACGCCATCGATGGTGTGGCGAGATAACCAGGCATAATGGCGATTCCGAAAACCATGGCCAGGGCGGCGCCGAATGCCGCCCCCGAGGACAGGCCGAGGATGAACGGCGAGGCCATGGGGTTGCGGAAAAGCCCCTGCATCGCCACTCCCGAGACCGCCAGCCCCGCGCCCACGAAGAGGGCCATAACCGTCCGGGGCAGACGGAAATGCCATATGACCTGATTCTCAAGTTCGCTCCCGCCGCCAAGGAATACATCGATTATGCCCAAGGGCGAGATGTCCAACGACCCCCGTGACAGTGAGAGCATTATGCATACCGCAAGGAAGGCGAATAGACCCAAAACTGATGTCGTCCATTTGACCGACCTGCTTCTGAACAGGTCTAGACCCTCTTCGGTCACGCTCTGGTCAGCCATTTTTCACTCATCATTCATAATATAATTTGATTAAGGGGTTTGGGAGAAGTCAAAGTCGATCCCGGGGTGCAGGTATCCTGCTATCTCCATCAGCCCGTAGGCGAGGCTGGGGCTGTAGTTGATATAGTCGTCGGTCACCCTCTTGATCTCCACGCTGCCGGAGAGTTCATAGTCGGACCTGAATTTCTCGCTGCTTTTGGGATGGGAGTCCTCCAGCAATATGATTTCAGGCCCTAGGACGACCACGTTCTCCGGCTCGATTTTATACGTCGATATGGCGCTGTCGTTCTGGGCCACGTTTATGCCCCCGGCGGTCACTATGAGCTCATGCAGCAGCGAGCCGTTGTTCACGGTGAGGCCGTTCCTCAGCTCGCCATATGTCTTGGGCTTTTCCTGCTCATCGACGGCCGCCACCTTGTTGACGACCTCTTCCCTCACATCGTCCATGAATCCCTTGAGGTCGCTCGCCGCAGAGGGGTTGTCGACGAGTACGCCGAACCTCTCGACAAGGTCCATGACCTCATCGTAGTTGGCGGGGTAGTAGGCAACGACTTTGACCCCTAATCCTTCAAGATGCTCCATCAGCTCGGGGTAAGCCCCCCACCTGTAATCATGCATAATGACCAGGTCAGGCTCCATGCCGGCGATGGTCTCACTGTCCCAAGAAGAGGAAAGGGCTCCCAGGTCATCCGCTTCGGCAAGGGCCGGGTATTTATCCGCCAGCTCCTTGCTGTAGCTGTCCGTAGCAGCCAGCGTGTCGCCGCGGTCGAGTTCGCACAGTATCTCCGAGAAGGCTTTGCCCAGGGACACTATCTTCTGCGGGTGGTCGAAGAATCCCACGTCCTTTCCGCGGTCATCGGTGACCATGTACATGAACACGTTCAGGGTGGAGACCTTCACACGGTCGTTGACGGTCACCGACACGCGGTGCTCGCCGATCTCATTTATAGTGTCGGGCAGAGTGAAGGATGCCTCTCCGGCATCGAAGGTCAGCGTCTCCTTGTAGCTGTGGCCACCGACCTCGATGATGACCTCGTGGTCACCATCAAGCTTCTCCTGGGTAAATATTGCGTCCTTTATGGTGACGGTGGTGGCCTGACCGGGGACGACATCATCGACCTCGACCTCGAAACCCTCAGTGCCGATGGCGATTATGTATGCTCCCACAATAAGCAACATGAACGCCGCCATCAGCGCTAATATCTTCTGTAGCATAAGTATCACGTTCCGTAATAATTAAAATGGAATACTCTGTCGATAATAAAACCGTTTTCATGGGTGTTACTCATGATGCTCTTCGAGGAGGACAGAAAGTTTAATTTAGGCGTTAGGCTTGAGAAAGGACCATGCGATGGGTGCTACGTGGAAAGATCCATAGGGCCAGGGTCACCGAGACCAGGCTGGATTATGTGGGCAGCATCACCATCGATTCCGATCTCATGCGGGCGGTGGACATCTGGCCGGGGG
>PWEN01000037.1 GCA_003553505.1 Candidatus Nealsoniibacteriota bacterium
CTCTCCCGGGAGAACGATATAAAAGTCATATATGATGCCACCCGCTGTGTGGAAAACGCTTATTTTATAAAGGAGAGAGAAGAAGGTTATGAGGATAAAACCATCAAAGAAATTCTCCGGGAGATGATGAGCTATGCCGACGGCTGCACCATGAGCGGCAAGAAGGACTGTCTGGTAAATATCGGGGGATTTCTGGCGGTCGACGATGAGGATACCTACAGAGAAGCGACCCAGCTTGTCGTGGTCTATGAGGGCATGTCCACCTATGGCGGTATGGCAGGCCGGGATATGGAAGCCATGGCCCGGGGCCTCAGAGAAGCTGTGAACTATGATTATGTTAACCACAGGGTTAAACAGGTCGAATACCTCGGTGAGAGGCTTCTAGAGGAAGATGTGCCGATAATAACGCCTGTGGGCGGTCATGCCGTCTTTCTCGACGCAAAAAAATTCCTGCCCCATCTGCAGCAGGATGAGCTTCCGGCCCAGACACTGGCAGCTGAGATATATGTGGAATCAGGTGTGCGCTCCATGGAAAGAGGTATCGTCTCCGCCGGCCGGGCTGAGGATGGCAGCCATAACTATCCCGAGCTGGAGACCGTGCGCCTTACCATCCCCCGCCGGGTCTATACCAGGCCTCATCTGGATGTTGCCGCCGATGCCATCATCGATCTGTATGCTGAGAGCGAGGATATCTCCGGGCTCAAATTCGTATATGAACCGCCCGTGCTCAGATTTTTCACCGCCCGTTTTGAAAAACTGGACTGACCATCTTTCTTAAAATATTTAATATAGACCATTTAATATATCGCCAACATCATATCATACAGAGATAACGCCCCGGAATTTCCGCCGGGGCTTTCTTTATTTCAGAGTCTTTTTGGTATTTGCTTTAAAAATGAAAAATGCATGATATCTATGAGACGTCTGTAATATAACGTCTATAATATTTAGGCCCTGCCTTCACTGCCGGCATTACTCTCCAGCCATTTATAGGCTGTCCTGACAAATAGAGCCGTGCCCTTCCAGAAAACACTTTCATCAATGTCGAATCTGGGATTATGATGGCCCTGAAATTCGCCCTCTATTTCTCTCTGCCCACCTAAGAAAAAGAAGGTGCCGGGCACTTCCTGCAGATAATAGGCCATATCCTCCCCGCCCATAACCGGCTCTTCCAGTTCAATAACATCTTCTTCGGAAAACAGGTCAAGCGCACAGTCCCGGAAGAACTCCGTGAACTCCGGCGGATTTACCAGGGGAGGATGTTCGTATTCATAGTCAAATTCCAGCTCCGCTCCTCTGCTTTCGGCAATCTTCCTGCACATCTCCTCCATGCGCTGGGAGATCTCTTCTCTCTCCTTCTGGTGTATAAACCTGGCCGTTCCCTCCATCTCAACCTCTTCGGGTATGACATTGAATGCGCTGCCGCCATTTATTCTGCAGACGCTGATGACACCGGGCCTGACAGGAGAAATTTCTCTGCTTATAAGTGTCTGTATGCTTTCTATCAGGGAAGCACTGACAGCGATCGGGTCGATACAGGTATCAGGCATGGCTCCATGGCCGCCTTTGCCGAGAACCTTCATTTTGAACCTGTCCATGCAGGCCATGACAGGGCCGGAGCCGATACCTATCTGTCCTGGCTGTACTTCCTCAAAAACGCCTCCGATATGAAGGCCGATTATGGCGTCGACATCGGGGTCTTTCAGAGCCCCCTCTTCTACCATCCTCTCTCCGCCGCCGGCGCCCTCTTCTCCGGGCTGGAATAGAAATTTGATATTTCCCGGAAAAAGCTCTCTGTTTTCAGATATAATTCTGGCCGCCCCCAGAGCCATAGCCACATGAGAATCATGTCCACAGGCATGCATTCTGCCTTTATGTTCTGAAGCAAATTCAAGGCCTGTCTTCTCTTCCCCCTCCAGGCCGTCCATATCCGCTCTGATGGCAAAGGTTTTGCTTTTTTCCTGCTCATCATCTTCGATCAATGCGATTACGCCGTTTTCGGCACAGCCGCTCTCGTATTCTATCCCCATCTCATCCAGCTGAGTCTCGATATATTCTCTGGTTTTAGGAGTTTCCAGCCCTAATTCCGGAATTTTATGCAGATCCCTGCGCCAGCCTATGATCTGATCTTCAATTTTTTGAGCTTCAGCTTTAAAATCAATCATTATTACCCATTCCCCCATTCAGATAGATGTTGTAATCGCTCATCAGCCTAATCCTCGATCTCCTTTGTCTGCCAGGTGCCGCGCTTAAACCAGAGCATCAGAGCCAGCAGGCCCAGAACCTTGGCCATAAATATACCCCACCAGATACCATCATGGCCTAAGTCCAGAGTGTAGGCCAGCAGATATGAGAAGGGAATCTGAAAACCCCAGAGGGAGAGTATGCGGAAAAATATCTGCTGTTTGGTTTTACCGGCACCGTTGAGAGCACCGCTGAGAACGATCTGAGCTCCCAGAAAGATATAGGCAAAGCCCAGAATGCGCAGGATTCTGGCCCCTGTCTCCACAACTTCCGGATCATCGGTGAAAAACTGCATGATAAAGGGGGAAGCCACCAGCAGCATGAGGGCCAGCCCTAAAAGCAGCAGAGTGCTGGCACCTGTTCCCACCCAGGAAACCCGTCCGGCTTCATCGGGCTGTTCGGCGCCCAGATGCTGGCCGACCATAATGCTCACCGCCCGGCCCAAGCCGAAGGCGGGCATTCTGATCATGGAGGTGATCCTGTTGGCTATCCCCCAGGCGGCTACAACAACGGTTCCGAAACCTGCCACAAGCGAGGTCAGAACTGTTATGGCTATGGCTATGGCAGAATCACCCAGGGCGGCCGGCAGGCCGATGCGGAAGATTTTCTTGATCAAAAATATATTGGGGACGAAATGCCGGGGTTTTATGGTGAGATTGGTCATATCGGAGAACATGATGTAGATTCCGATAGAGCTGGCCAGAAAACGCGACAGAACCGTAGCCCAGGCCGCACCGGCTATACCCAGATCCGGAAATATACTCCAGCCGAAGATCAGGAAGGGATCGAGTACTATGTTGGCTATCACAGCTGCCACCTTTATCTTCATGGGGGTGACGGTATCGCCTATTCCCTCCAGACAGGCGGAAAAAACATAGTAGATAAAGATGATCGGCACCGCCGAAACATATATGGAAAAATAGGTGTTGGCCAGGGGAAGCACCTCAGGTTCAGCCCCGATCAGAAGCAGCATCTCCTCGCTGAAGACCCTGCCCGGCACCACAAATAAGAGCGATACGGCTATGGATAATATCAAAATCTGGCCTGCGGCCAGGCTGGCTCGCTCATGCTTTTCGGCTCCGGTATACTGGGAGACCAGGGCTACACCCGCAATGGAAAAGCCCGCTCCCATGGAATAAACTATGAAAAGCAGGGGGAAAGAGAGCGTAATGGCGGCTAAATGTTCCGGCCCCAGCATTCCCAGCCAGAAGGTGTCGGCCAGCTGGTACATGAGATGCATGCCCTGGGCCACTATGATCGGCCAGGAGAGTTTGATCATGGTCGGTATAATCGGCTTATCGGTTAAATTTTC
>PWEN01000061.1 GCA_003553505.1 Candidatus Nealsoniibacteriota bacterium
AAAAAGATGCGTAGGAAGCAGAGCTTCCTCCTATTTCCAAATTTTTTCGTTTCACTCAAAAATATTGAAAATGCGAGGGAAGGGAAACTAACGCCAATCTGTATACAACCCTCTCCTCTTTTATTTCATTGTAAATAAAATAATGCGAGGGAAGGGATTTGAACCCTCGGACCTCTACAGGACAGCGCCCTCAACGCTGCGCCGTTGGCCATGCTTGGCTACCCTCGCTTTGTGAAGGAGCGTGCGACTGAGGAAAGTGAGGGGAAATGAGGAATTTATAATTCCTCGGCTACCCTCGCAAGTTGGAGCGAGTTTACGAGCGAAACTTGCGTGTTAGTGAAATTTTTTCTGCACAAACTCACGTTATGAGCATAATTTTGAAAAGATGAAAGTATATTAAATTTGTCGATTAGAACAAAGTATCTTAAGTTCAGCGTACTTTCCCATGTTCGCCTATAAGTCCTGACCCAATTCATGGATCTCTTCAAACTTTTCTCCAAGTATCTCAAGCCCTTTTTTCAAGACGTCTCTAGTACTCAAAGATCCATCTGTTTCGTAAGTCAATATGAACTTATCGTTACGTCCGTGAACTTCAATAGCTTCTTGATCGCAAACTTCTTCGCAGGCCGAGCAGAGCTTACACCTTTCCATATCAGTAACGTTGAGTTTTCCGTCCTCTATCTCCAAGATATCAACAGGACACGAGGCGATGCACTCTTCACACTCATCGCACTTTTCGTCCTCGATATCAATCTCAGGATAATATTTGTATGCAACACCACTGGTCGGCTGCCATTTTGCATGTTGCTTTGCGGTACCTAATTCAGCGGTAGCGTATATCAACAGTGCTTGTGTCTCGTCCAATTTCACTAAAGGAATCAGATCATCTACAGGCCTAAGTTCGTTCTCTCCTACCGGGATGAGGTCACCGGAATATACGGTGCACGGTCCCTTTTTATTTAAACTGTAGATTATAGTACAATTTGGGCACCCTTCTCCGTCACATTCATCACATTCGTCTCTAAAATTGAAAAGCTCCAGATCCGTAGGTATAGGAAGCATGCCCAATCTGTGAGCAATTATCTCGTCGAATAGAGGAGCTGAACTTTCGTATTCCTTATCTTCCTTTTCGTCACCTATAGTACCGAGATGAAACTCCACATCCTCTATTGCAAGTTTTGGTACGTCTGCGATCAACACTCTTCTCAGTGCATTAACCATAGGTGGATTAGCGTCTGTAACCAACAGTTCGGCCTCTCTTTCCTTCAACTCTCTAACTTCTACTTCCATCTTTTCACTTTTGACCCTTTTATTCTAGAACGTTCACTTTACACACGCCTTCCTCTTCTTCCACCTTTGGGTTTAGTGGAATCGTGAGGTACAGGGGTGACATCTTCTATCGTTCCTATCTTGACTCCCGATCTCGCAAAGGCCCGTATAGCTGCCTGTGAACCAGGACCAGGAGACTTAGACTTGTTGCCGCCAGGCGCTCTGACTTTTACGTGTAATTTGGTCACTCCCTTCTCCTTTGCCTCGTAGACCGCTTTTTCAGCAGCCTCCATAGCAGCATATGGGGAGGATTGATCCTTGTCCTGCCTGACAACCATACCACCCGAACACCTAGCGATGGTTTCGGCTCCAGTTATATCGGTGATGGTTATGACGACGTTGTTGTAAGATGCAAATACGTGTGCTATGCCCCATTTACCCATTATATCATCTCCTATTGCCCCCGTACTTTCCTCTGTCTTTATCCTTTTCGATCATCTTAGTGATCCGAGTGGGAGTTATCTCCTCTTCGGGCCTTTCTGGATGAAGTTCATCGAACAGAGGTGAGTTTGAATAATAATCTATAGTCGTTTCTTCTTCTTTGTCCACGATATAGCTGGGAACGGTCACCTTTCTTCCTCCAACAGATATATGCCCATGGATTATGAACTGTCTAGCCTGTTGAGGTGTGTGGGCCAATCCCTTATGGTAAACCAGGGTCTGGAGTCTTCTGTTCAGCATGTTCTCTATACTCAGGCCCAGGATATCGTTGAGTTCATGATCCTGACCTTTCAGATAGCCCTTTTTTGTGAGCTTATCGAGAAGCTTTTCCATCTCATCAGTGGCCTGTTTCTCACCATATCTCAATCGTGCCTGGAGATTTCTTGCCTGAGCCCGGATATTCTTTAAAACTGATCTAGCCTTCCAGAACTCCTTTTTGTTCTTTAGAGCGTAATGTTTTATGTAATCGTTCTCTTCTTTTATCCTCTCTTCTTGCCAAGGATGAGAAGGTTTTTCGTACTTTTTTCGGCTAAATTTTGGATCTCCCATGCATCATCACCTATTCGCTCTCCGCCTGAGCTCTTGCAAGTTTCTTTTCAACCCCGAGCTCCATGCCAGTTCTTCCATTCGATTTAGTCCTTTGACCTCTAACCTTTTGTCCTCTCTCATGTCTAATACCCTTGTAACTGCTTATCTTCTGCATCCTATTGATGTCTTCTCTGAAAACAGTATCGAGCTCATTCTTGATGACGTGATTATCTTCTCCAGTGACAGGATCCCTTTGACGATTTACTGCCCAAGAGGGAGCATCCTCGGAAAAGTTATCCACGGCTTCCCTGATCTCATCTATAGTTTCGTCTTCCAGTTTTCCTATCTTCTCGTTAGGATCGATCTCGGTAGAGTTCATGACCATCTCAGCTACTCTAATTCCCACACCCTTGATGTCTCGTAGAGCGTAGGTTACAGGTTTGCTTCCGTCGAGGTCCGTATTTTTCATCCGGACTATGTATTTGAATTCTTTTTCCTTTTCTTCTTCAGGCAAAGTATTTCCTCCTTTAGGTAGTGGAAATCTAATGATGCTAAATATCGACTCAGATACGTGATTTGGCTTAAGACTCCAAGTGGTATAAAAGCGTTGCCCTTACCGCTTCCATGATCCATCCTTTTTTACCCCTTGAAAACCTTTACAGATTATGTACATCTCAGAACTTGATTCCCTCGAGGCCTCGGGAGAGTATCCATGAACAGAACTAAACGTTTTTTTAGTCTGTTCCATGAACTTTCTAAAATCCTCTCCCTGGAAGACTTTAACTACGAATCTTCCACCTTTTCTAAGGTTAGCATAACAGAACTTAAGAGCCTGACGGGCCAAATAAACGGACCTTGCATGATCAACGTCGTAATTGCCCGTGATGTTAGGAGACATATCACTTATCACCACATCCACTTCGCCCGCGATTATAGATATTTTTCTAGTAAAACCTTCGTCCGTCATGTCTCCCTGTTGAAAACTCACCCCGTCTATGGCCCTCATCCTTTCTTTGTCGATAGCCAATACATTGCCCTCCCCAACCTTTTCGACTGCATATTCGCTCCAACTTCCCGGTGAGGCACCCAAGTCCACGACCACATTTCCTTCTTTAAATATGTTGAATTTTTCGTCTATCTGCTTGAGCTTATAAACGGCCCTAGATCGATAACCTTCTTCCTTAGCCTTGTGGTAATAGCCATCCTTCCTTTTGTAAGCGGTCATCCTTTATCATTAGGAATGAATAGGCGGG
>PWEN01000064.1 GCA_003553505.1 Candidatus Nealsoniibacteriota bacterium
AAGAAGGCGTAGATCACATCGTTGAAAATTATAAAGAGTGGAAAAGCGAAGAAAGGGTCAGTAGAGTTGTGGACATATCAGAGATAGAAGAAAACGACTACAACCTCAATATAGCACTATACGTAGATACTACTGAGCCTGAAGAGGAGATCGATGTAGCTGAAGAATTGAAAAAATATAGGAAGTTGAAAGAAGAACTGGAAGAAATAGAGAATATTTTTGATGAACATATGGAGGTGTTAGGTTATGAATGAATTGGAAGAAGCGGGAAGTAAAGATGTGTATAAAGACCTAGAAGAGCTAACCGAGTTTTTGAAGGATGGAGTCGAGATATTAGAAGATGAAGTGGACAAAAACGAATTGAAAGAGTTCGTACTGCCTATTATCTTTTATAAAGCAATACACGACAAATACCAAGATGTTTTTGATGAATTGGTAGAGGAATACGGTGATGAAACAATTGCCAAAGACAAAGATTTCCACGATTATCATGTGCCGGACGAGTGTAGCTGGGAGAATCTGTTAAGTACCAATAGAAGGATAGACAAGAAAATAAACGATATTTTGAATACTTTAGAAGATGCGAATCCTGAGAAGCTCGAAGGAGTATTTACTACCGATTATGTAGATGCAGATATAGATAATTCTGTTTTACGCGAGTTAGTTCAACATTTTGACAAAAAGAATCTCAGCACTAAATGGATAGATGCTAGAGTATTCAGTCAGGCTTTTAGAGAGTTGGTAAAAGACTTCGCTGATAAAGAAGGAAGAGACCCAGGAGAATTTTTCACGCCTTCTGGGATAATCAAGATCATGGTGAGTATGATAGCACCTTTTGAAGATGGAGACGAATTTCATGATCCGGCATGTGGTAGCGGAGATATGTTAATAGAAATTGCAAATCATTATGATAAGGAACAGGATGAGGCTAGACACCGTTTAACTTATACTGGACAGGAGAAAATCAAAAACGTTCCAACGATGGCCCGAATAAATGCTTATCTGAACAAACAAAAATTGGATGTGAAAGCTGGAGATCCGTTGAGTAATCCTCAGTTTACCGAGGATGGTAATGAACTCAAGAAATTTGATTATGTATTGACGAACTTTCCGTTTGGAGATGATTGGGCCAAAAATGAATTGAAAGAGGATCCGTATGAGAGGTTTAATTGGGTTGATAAGCTTCCAAGAAAAGATAGGGCAGACTATGCATACATCATGCACATGGTCGAACAGCTAAAAGAAGACGGAATGATGGCCTCTGTTGTTCCCCAGGGAGTACTTTTCAGAAAAAACGAGAAGAAGTTTAGAAGATATCTGATCGAAAACGATCTAGTTGAGGCAGTGATAGGGTTACCTGAGAAACTATTCGGACAAGATACAGGCATAGCACCTGCGATAATTCTGGTAAATAAGGATAAACCAAAGGAAAGAGAGAACAAGGTGTTCTTCCTTCATGCTGGTGATGAACGGTTTTATAGAGAGTTAAGCGCTCAAAATGAATTGACCGAAGAGGGTATCGATCATATCATAGGGAATTATGAAGGGTTTACTAGCGAGGAAAGGGTCAGTAGAGTTGTAGATGAACAGGAAATAGAAGAGAACGATTACAACCTAAATATTGCCCTCTATGTAGATACTACCGAACCTGAAGAAGAGATAGATGTAAAAGAGGAATTCGATAAATTGAAAACAATGGAAGAAGAATTGGAAGAGATCAAACAAACTAGAGATGAACATATGGGGGTGCTGGGGTATGAGTGATAAAGGCACAATACCAGAGGACTTAGTAGACGCAAAAAAGAAAGAATCTAATAAGGAAGAAAGTAATATAAAACCCACAAGATGGGGAGATACACCTACCGATTGGGATGAAGAAAAGATTAATGAAGTCACCAAATTAGTTTCTGACGGAAGTCATAATCCTCCAGAACGGGTAGAGAATGGGATTCAAATTCTCAGCGGGCAGAATATTCAAAACGGACATATAGATTTTAACAAAGAACCAAGCTATATTTCTCCTTCTGATTTTGAACAAATGGATAATAATCACTCGTTACAAAAAGGCGATTTACTTATGACTATTGTAGGTAGCATTGGTCGATCAGCTATAGTCGAAGAAAGGAAGGATTTTGCTATACAGAGGAGTATTGCTCTTCTTAGAACGAATGATAAAATTTCTACCCAATTTCTTAAGTTCGTTACTGATAGTCAGAGATTCCATAGTCAAGCTAAATCTCGTTCAAGGGCAACAGCTCAAGGCGGGCTATATTTAGAAGCACTAAAGAAAATAAATATACCAGTTCCCCCTCTCCCTGAACAGCTCAAGATCGCCACCGTCCTGTACAACTTGGACCAGGCGATCCAGAAGATTGAGGAGATTATTGAGCAGACTAAAAGGATGAAAAAAGGATTGATGCAGGACCTCTTAAGTGAGGGAACAGATGATCATGAACTCAAAGAAACTGGTACGGTATATGGTAAACTTCCAGAGTCTTGGGAAATAAGTCGAATAGGAGAGATATTTGAAGTAATAGGTGGAAGTACTCCTTCTACTGATGAGCCAGAATATTGGAATGGAGATATCCCCTGGGCCACCCCTACTGATATTACTGAATTGGAGAGTTTAACCATAGATGAAACTGAAAGAAAGATCACAGAGGAAGGTTTAGAATCTACATCTGTCCATTTACTACCACCGTATTCGCTCTTATTAACTAGTAGAGCTACCATAGGAGCATGTGCAGTTAACACAGTAGAGATGGCTACTAACCAGGGCTTCCAAAATTTGGTACCTGTAGAGGAAGACAAAATCGATATTTGGTATACTTATTACAGGATAATAGATTTAGCGGAATATTTAGAAAGTTTGGGAGCAGGAAGTACTTTTTCTGAGATCAGTAATAGCATGGTCAAAAAAATACAATTTCCTGTTCCTCCTATTAAGGAACAGAAAGAGATTAGTAGAATTTTGAAAGACATCGATAAATCAAAATTAGAATATATCAACCAAAAGGAAGAACTGCAGAGACTCAAAAAAGGACTTATGAAGGATCTTCTCACTGGAAAAGTCCGGACCAAAGACAAGGATATAGAAGTTTTAGATGAGGTGAAAGAATATGACACCTGAAGAAGTACAAACTTTCTCGGAAGGAGGAGTAGAAAACTTTTTCTTAGATTGGTTGGAAGATTTAGGCTGGGACCGATACGGAGATGATAGTACCCATGGGTGTTCTATACTAGACGACCGATATGAGAGAGAGAAGAATGAGGTAATATATTGGCAACTGTTAAGAGAAAAGTTAATCGAATTAAATGAAAGGATCGACGAGTCTAATGTAGATGATCTACTCAGTTCTCTAAAAACAGATCTTACTCATGAGAATTTGATAGAAGGAAATAAGGCGTTTTACAAGCTATTGAGAAACGGTAAAAAATTCACCATTACAAAAGATGATGGTTCCTCTAAAACCATTTACGTGGATCTGATAAAATACGGTGAAGATGGTTTGGAA
>PWEN01000006.1 GCA_003553505.1 Candidatus Nealsoniibacteriota bacterium
ATCGTGTATAGTGCATTTGGCGGATAGTGCTAATTTCGAGGGCTTTGCATTTAATAAACAGTGTAACGGTTTGACAGATTTGTGCTTCGAATCGACAAACGACACCATACACGTAACCGTTAGCGGTCAGCTTAAAAGACGACAACACATAAATTGTCAGCAAGAAAATGAAATCAGAAAATAAATTTATCAGGCTTGGTCTTTTGACAGCAATTACGGCTTCACTTTGCTGCATAACACCTGTTTTGGCTTTGTTAGCAGGGACAAGTGGACTTGCTCGGGCTGCGAATTACCAGTCAAACACGAAATAATTAAGCTGACAGGTGTAATTAAGGCGTATATATCCTATGAAAATGGAAACGCAATTATTGAATTTGACCAAACACAGACAGATATTAACGAAATAGAACAAGCCATTTTTAAAATAGGCTATTCAGTAACAAATAAGAGAGAAATATAATGAACATAAAATTACAATCAACAATTACCTGTCCATACTGCAAAAGCAAAAAAGAAGAAACAATGCCAACAGATGCGTGCCAATTTTTTTATGAGTGTGAAAACTGTAAAAAAGTATTGAAGCCAAAACAGGGTGATTGTTGCGTTTATTGTAGTTATGGAACGGTTAAATGTCCGCCAATACAAGCAGGAACAAACTGCTGCAAATGAAAATGAAATATATAACTGACTGAAATGTAAAGCCGAACCGCTAACATGGTATAGCCACAATAGCTGGGCTTGGTGGTAGTTTTGGGACCTCTACTCCGCTTGGACTTTTGTCTCGGCGGAAAGTGACGCAGCCCGCAAACCCGCTACTGTAGGCATACCAGGACTGTTGGCAACAAGTGTAAAAAAACAGACGAACAGACAGATACGATAACGATAAAATAGAAATAAGAAAGGATTTAGCTTTGTGACAGGACAGTGCAAATTTGAAGGAAATTTATTTTGTTTTTTTCTTCCCCCCGCAAAAAAAAAGAAGAAAGAAACCCCACCCACATTGCACACATTGGCAAAGCCGCACGAGCCAACGCTCAAACCAAAGCTTTGCCAAAGAGTGCAATTTTGCTTACGCACCATCCAATAACCTACAAATTAAGCAGATACTTTTGTTAGTGTTTCAATTAAATCATTTTCAAAATTAATGTTTATAAAAAACTTATGTCAAAATGAAAGCGATTTGAAACAATTTAAGTATTTTTGCGTTTAAACAAATAATGAAACAGATTTTTTCCATATTATTACCTTTTATACTCTTGGCAAGCCATATGTACTTGACCATGGGAACACATTTCTGCGGTGGCGAAATCGTAGAGACAAAGATAATGTTGGGAGAAACGCATTTGGGATGTGGCATGATGGACATGGAAGAACCCTGCGATGATTCCAATCCCACTAACAAGGGAACTAATTTTAATAAAACTCCATGTTGTGCAAACGAATATCAAACCCTTCAGCCAACCAATGAATTTGTAAAAGATGCTGCTCAAATAGTTTTTAATGTTGATTTTGCAGTAGCATTTATTTATACTACGTTGAACTTAGATTTATTTCCAAAGTCAACTACTAAGTTTTATACAGAATATATTTCCCCTCCTCTTGAAAAAGACATTCAGGTACTTTTTCAAACATTCCTGATTTGATTTTCACATGAACTATTGATTCCATATTACAGTTTGTAGTGTGGTTGTCGTATATTGCGTTAAATAGTTAATTTTTCATGCTAAAATCATTGTATTAGTGGCAAAAGCAAGGGTAGAGTATAACAATGCAAGCGGAAAACTAAAACCGGAAATGTTTGCCTCCGGTTTAGTTGAAGCTAAATTGACCAATAAATCAAATTCAATTGTTGTGCCAAAAACAGCCGTTATGTGGACAGGCAAGCGTTCAGTTGTTTACAACGTTAAAATAAATTCAGACCAAGGAGTGAATTTTATCATGCGTGAAGTGACTTTAGACCCTTCTTCTTTAGGAGATAGTTACATGGTTGAAAGCGGCCTCAATGAAGGGGAAGAAATTGCCGTGAGCGGAACGTTCAGTATTGATGCAGCAGCGCAGTTGGCCGGAAAACCCAGCATGATGAGTCCCGAAGGAGTACAGGTCATGATTGGACATAACCACGGAGGCATGGACATGGGAGGAAATGAATCAAAAGAAGTGCATGAGGTAAAATCAAAAACAACAGTGTCAAAACCTTTACCTATTGACAAAAAGGCTAAAGAGGATTTGCAACCGCTGTATGCCAGCTACCTGAAATGGAAAGATGCCCTTACCAACGATGACTTCGCAGGTGCTCAAAAAATGGCAAGCAACATGAAGGCTGCATTGGATAAAATCAATATGAGCCTTTTTAAAGGAGATGCCCACAATGCATGGATGGACTTATAGGGCAGAGTAAGTACAAGTTTAGAGCATGTTCATCATTTTTCCGACATAAAGCAATTGCGAAAAGCCTTTCAAACTGTTTCTGCCACTATGATTGAAATGACGAACACATTCACTCCGCTAAACAAAGCCATTTACGTGCAGCACTGCCCTATGGCTGATAATGACCGGGGTGTCGATTGGTTAAGCTCAGAATTTAATTAAGTTTAATTTAATAGTTATAATTATGAAACATTTAGTAAAATTATCAGTAATCGCTGTAGCATTATTAGTTTTGTTTACAGCTTGTAAAAAAGAAGAAACCAACGAGTCAATTTTTGAAGGTATTTACGAAGGCACCTTAACCGGTTCACAAATAAAAAGCACGGAGGGAGCCGCAGAAAGTAAACCAGCTACGACCGAAATTACCATAATCGGTGAAAACGAAATTCTGGTGCATTGTTATTCGGATAGTTTCGATACCACCTTTGTGTTGAATTATTACCATCACAACGACAGCACTTACGTGTGCTACAACGGAGATGACTTTGAAGAAATGTACGGACACATGCTCGGCGATGGTCACATGGGCGGAATGATGGATGATATGCATGATGGTGAAACCGAGTGGATGCACCACATGAGTGAGGAACATGATGATGGGGACCAACACTTTGGAGGATTTGATATGGCCAATCACAGCTTTTCATATACTTTTCAAATGAACAAGAGTGATTCCTCGGAGAATTTACATTTTCAGGGTATAAAACAGTAATGATTTTTTAATCCAGATTGCAAATCCACGTTCTCTGAACGTAGTCAGAGTCGTTTTACGGGTTTGCCTGTTATACGACTCATGGTTATCTTTCCCAAGTTGTCCTCACAACCAAAGAAAGGAATAAACCATGAGTCGATTTAACAAGTTATCCCATGCTATTTGGCATTGTCATTACCACATTTGCAAATTGCAAAAAAAAGCTATATATCAAGAATTGAACGAGGACAAAGTGACATTCAATTTTCAACATATTATAAATTGATTGAAATTGGATTAGGAAGACATTTAAGTATATCTATCGGATAAAAAAG
>PWEN01000009.1 GCA_003553505.1 Candidatus Nealsoniibacteriota bacterium
ACCGAATCAAGATCCTTTAAGATATGTAGAATATCCATCTCTTTTAAACCTACATCAAAAAAAAGGATGTTCGAGGGAAAGGGTTTTTCGTCAAGTTTTCGAACCAGTTTCGGTCCTATCCCGTCATCACCACGATATAGATTGCCTATACCGATAACACCGATATTATTCATCTAAATTCTACATCGAGATAATGTGTGGAACAGGAAATACAGGGATCGTAGGCTCTTACAAGCATCTCTAGGGTCAATTCCATCTCATCTTCTGATTTCTCACCTATCATCTCTGGTACCAATTTCTCCATGTCATGCTGTATGTTACCATGATTCTGATTTGTAGGTATTATACAGTTGGCTTTTGTACAACGGCCTTCTTCGTCATAGGTGTATTCATGGAACAAGATTCCTCTGGGTACTTCTACTGCACCGACACCAGTACCAGCCTTAGGTTCAATATCTGGTTGATAATTCAATCCTTGCTCTTCTATACCCTTATCTAATAATTCGTTGATCAATTGTAAAGAATCTTCTACACTGTGCACAACTTCAACTAGTTGAGCAATCGTATTCATGTAAGGATTGTGACATACAGGAGAAAGATCGAAATCTTCAGCTACTTCTTTGGCTAGGGGAGTTAACTGATCAAAATTGTTATTAAGTCGTGCTAAAGCTCCAACCATGTAAGATTCACGATTGTTCTTTGTGTACTTTGCTGTAGATTGAGGAACAACGTATTCGTTGGTCACTGATAGATAATCATCTACCGGTGTAATTCCACCGTCTGTAGAGGCAATCTTACCCCCGTAAAAAGCATACTCGTCATCATGAGTTAAAGATATAAATTCTGTTTCTCTTTCAAAATCAGGTAAAGCAGGAGAAAGTTCTTTGACAAAAGATGCTACCTCCTTTAACACAGGAACGGATTCTTCAAGCTTTGTTTTCAATTTCTCTAACTCTAATGGTGATGGTAATTTTGAGAATCCACCAGGTATCAAACGTCTTGGATGAGTAGTCCTGCCGCACGTTACCCTAGAAATTTCGTTTGCCAGTTTGGGCAGACTTATAACCTTCTTTAACTCTTCAGGATGTGAAGAAGCGAGGGGTATGACTGAACCTTGTCCTACTAGATCTGGAAGGGCAAGATAACCTACATGGAGAACATGACTTTGCATGTTTTCCCCGTGTAATGCTAGTTTTCTTAGCTTTTCGTCTTGCCCCGATACTTCTATGTCCATGGCATTCTCAGTGGCTCTTAGTGAAGTCAAAGCATGTCCGATAGAACATATCCCACAGATTCTAGATGTGATCTGGGCTAATTGAGTAAAGGGCTTATCCTTCACGAATGCCTCAAAATATCGCGGGGCCTCTGAAACTTCCCATAAAACTTCATCTAATTTACCTTGTTTTGCATCAACGATGATATTGCCATGTCCTTCGACTCTTGTTACGTGTTTAACATCAATATTTATGTCCTTCATTCTTGTACCTCCTTATTAAAAATATCATTTTCATCAATGAGTTCTTCGAGACTTTTCGTTTCTTCATAAGAGAATACCTTCCCAGCTTCAAGTATTTCTTCTCTAGTAAATCCCTTTTCGTCTAAGTCCTTTAAACCAAATAATAATACGTCTTTATTTTTCAGTATACCAAAGCAACTTTCGCAAGGGTCGCCATTCCGAGTGCAGAATGCGTTACAACCAGAATGTGTAATCGGTCCAAGACAAATGATGCCTCTAGAAAGGAAACAACCGTCTTTACGGTTGGGACATTCAGAACAGACTGAAACTCCATCTATATCATATTCAAAACTTAAATCCGAGAATTTACAGTCACCGCTTATGCCACAGTTTCTACAATCCTGCTGATGCTCAGAGAGAAGTAGTTCGAGTACCTCTCTTCTTTCATCATAAACAACACGGCTTTTTGTCGATATCTCCATTCCATCAGAAACAGGTAAAGAACAGCTCGACTCCAGATTCGGTTCTTCGTTATTTTCTTCAACGATTTCGACTAGACACATCCTGCATCCTGCAGGTCTTTCCCCTGTATTCAGTTCATTTAAGCATAACGTGGGTATATAGATATCATTTTCTTGAGCTACATCGTAGACCTTTTGCCCAGGTTCACATGGATACTCTTCTCCATCTATTACTATTTTCATGCTTCTTCCTCCTCTGAGATATCACATCTAAGACAACGTTTCGCCTCTTTTATAGCACAATCTCTGTCCATACACATTATTACCTCATTGAAATTTCCTTTTCTTTCTTCTACAGGTATAGATTGGAACTCAGCTCTTGGTATGTGGTGTTCGTTATCTGGTGGTGTCATAGAATACTCGTATTTGTTCATACCTTTTAATATTTCTAATCGTCTATCACCCATCAATCGAGCATCGATCTCTTTAGCTGCCTTTTTACCGTGAGCTATCGCCTCAATAACAGTAGCAGGACCTAATACTGCATCCCCTCCAGCAAAAACATTGGGGTGTTCGGTTTCCATAGAATATGGGTCAACTTTCAATCTGGATCCCCATTGATTAGTGAGTTTATCTGCTAGGTCCTCAGCGAAACTCGTATCGATGACTTGGCCTATAGCAGTGATGATATTATCTACTTTGAAGACCACTTTCTCGTAATCAATAGGTTCGGGTTTCCTTCGTCCCCATTTTGTGTATTCGCCCATAACTGTTTTATTGAAAACCATCCCAGTAGCTTTTCCATCCTCGACTATTATCTCTTCAGGGGATAAAAGGAAATTAAATTCAATTCCTTCTTTTTTAGCTTCTTCTATCTCTTCCGGATAAGCCGGCATGTCGACTTCTTCTCTTCTATAAGCGATGATAACCTTTTCACAACCTAATCTCTTAGCATTCCTAGCCATATCTACAGCGACATTGACGCCACCAACTATCAATACTCTTTCCCCTAGTTCGACATCTTGTCCTTTATTTATTTTTTCAAGAAGTTCGACACCTTTGAGTATTCCTGGTTTATCTTCGTTCTCCATGTTTAGAGCACGATCTTTTTGAGCCCCTACTCCTAAAAATACTGCATCATGGTTATCTAGAACATCATGGAAAGAGATATCTTTGCCCACAGAGGTATTGAGTTTTGCATCGATACCAAGATCTAATATCTGTTCTATCTCCCAGTCCAATACATCTCTAGGTAATCTATACTTAGGGATACCCCATCTAACCATGCCTCCTAATTCTGAATTAGACTCATAAACTGTAACATCGTGACCCAATCTTTTGAGGAAGTAAGCTGCGGTTAGACCAGCTATCCCTCCTCCAACAACACCAACTTTTTTATCCGTTGGATCTAACGTCGAAGTCTCCGGCCTATATTCAATTTCATCATGATATACTTTATCGGCACAGAATCTGTGTTGGGCCATAACCGAAACCGACCTGTCTAACTGATCCCTTTGACATCTCTCTTCACATGGATGGTCACAAACTCTTCCACAAACGCCAGGGAAAGGGTTGTCTTCTCTCTGAATTTCGTAAGCTTCCCCAAATCGCTCTTCCACAATAAGTTGTAATTGACCAGGTACATTAGTACCAGCAGGACATGTATTTTCACATGGTGAAATAAATAATGACGCACAGGACGAAGCAGGACAGAATTTATTTTCGATATGCTGTTCGTATTCATCTCTAAAGTATTTCAATGTGGTGAGTACCGGGTTTGGTGAAGTACCTCCCAATGCACATAAAGAACCATCTCTGACCTGTATTGCAAGGTGTTCTAAAACTTCTAGGTCTTTCTTATCCGCTTTACCCAAAACGATACGATCTAGTATCTCGAGCATCCTTTTAGTACCTACCCTACAAGGAGTACATTTACCACAGGATTCATCTACACAGAAATCTAAGAAATATCTAGCTATCTCAACCATACAGGTATCCTCATCCATGGCAACCATTCCACCTGAACCGACGATCGACCCTAATTCTTTTAGATTCTCGTAATCTACTTCTACATCGAGTTCCTCTGGAGGTATACATCCTCCCGAGGGTCCACCAGTTTGTACAGCTTTGAAATCCCTATCCTTCTGCATGCCGCCTCCGATCTCGTAGATAATATCCTTCATCTTGGTACCCATGGGGATCTCAACGAGTCCTGCACGTTCTATGTTACCCACTAAAGAAAAGACTTTAGTTCCTTTACTAGTTTCAGTTCCCATACTGTCAAACCATTTTGCTCCTTTTTCAAATATCAAAGGGAGGTTGGCCCATGTCTCTACATTGTTTATATTAGTAGGCTTACCAAATAGACCTGAATTAGCTGGGAAAGGTGGCCTCGTTCTAGGTTCGCCTCTTTTACCTTCGATAGATCCCATCAAGGCTGTTTCTTCTCCGCATACAAATGCACCAGCACCTTTCATTATTTTAAGTTCGAATGAAAAATCACTACCTAATATGTTATCTCCAAGTATACCGTATTCTTTAGCATCTTCGATAGCTTTTTCTAACCTTTGAATAGCCAAAGGATATTCGGCTCTGATGTATATGTAACCAATAGTGGCTCCGATAGCGTATCCACCTATTATCATACCCTCGATAACACTGTGTGGGTCACCTTCTAATACAGCACGGTCCATGTATGCACCAGGATCTCCTTCATCTGCGTTACATATTACATATTTTTGATCACCTTCAGCATTTTTTGCAAATTGCCATTTTAAACCTGTAGGAAATCCTGCACCTCCTCTCCCCCTTAATCCAGAATCTTTTACTTCATCAATTGCCTCCTGGGGTGTCATTTTGTTCAAAATGTTGAATGCGGATTTGTAACCGCCTCTTGCGGCATATTCCATAATGGACTCGGGATCTATTATACCACAGTTCCTTAAAGAAACTCTTACCTGTTTTGAAAGGAATGGAATCTCGTTAAGAGACTCTATGTCCTCATACTGCCAGGAAAATTTCGTTTTCCCCTGATCACATTCGGATAATTCTTTACTCAATTGACCAAGTGCATATTCTTTAACAGGTCTGCCACCTATCAGATGTTCGTCTATTATCCTCTTCATCTTTGTTTCATCCACATCGTGGTAAGTTATCCTTGGCTTATCGGGCATCTTGATATCAACAAGAGGTTCTGCATGGCACATACCTATACATCCGACAGATTTAATCTCAGGTTCACCCATTGCACCTAGCTCGGCTTGAATGTCATTTTCTTGTAAATATTTCTTAGTGAACCCAACTACACCTTCAGCACCGGCTGCTATACCACAGGTTGCAAATCCAAAAATGATCTGAGGTCGGTCTGGGTCAAGATTTTCAGATCCTATATTTGCCATTTCTTCTAAATCTTTCATGTTTTTTATTGTCATTGTTTTCACCTATTTGAACTCATTCAATATACCTTCTATTTCTTTTGTGCTCACTCTACCAAAGGTTTCCCCATCTATATTTATAACAGGGGCGAGACCACAACATCCTAAGAATCTTACTTGTTCTAGTGAAAACCTTCGATCTTCAGTGGTTTCTTCGACATCAATCTCTAAAATATCTTTCAACTTTTCAAGTATCTTTTTTCCTCCTTTAACGTGACACCCGGTACCCATACAAACCGATATTTTGTGACGGCCTGGTGGATGGAGTTTGAACTGTGTATAAAAGGTAGCTATACCAAAAAGGTCCATATAGCTAACTTTAGTAGAATCTGCAAGATATCTCATGTGCCCGTCTTGCAACCACTGATATTTTTCTTGAGTTTTTTGTAACAACTCTATCTTCTGATACTTCGGATTTTCAACTGATTTGATTATTTTGTCGAGCTCGTTTTTTTCCTTCCAAGATAGCTCCTCTGTTGAATTATCATCAGTCATTTTTCCACCTCTTTCAGATTTATAGCAATATTTTTTCTATCTTTGACCTTTTTAAGATCTGTAGTAGGATGATTACCTCCACCAGTTAAACATCCATTAAGACATGGGAACACGTCTACAGAGCCTTCCTTGAGTTTTCTCTCATTTAGTTCATCCTCTAAATTCTCTGTTACCTTGAAATACTCTCTATCCTCAGGTATTCCAGGATGTTTAAATTCATTAGATACACGATTTCCATCGTAATTACCTGTTGAAGGATCTACAAAGCCCATATCTATGCCAATGGTGTTGAAAAGATCTATCATTTCTGGAGAAGATATGACGTGGTCTAATTCATCGATAGCTTTTAATCCAGTGCACGGACTCATTAAACATATCTTGCCGTTCTCTTCTTCCAATAACACGTTCCAGGGGGCATTTTTTGCCTCAATAGATAATGTATCAATTCCTTCAGCTTCAATATGATTTCTTGCAGGAAGACACCAGCTTGAAAGTACGGGTTTTTCGTTTTCATCATCTCTATTTATTGATGTTTCTATGAATCTGTCGTACTGAACAACCTTGTCGAAACCCATCTTCTTTAGTCCTGCTATAAAGTATCTCTCTGCCTGTTTGGGTTCCATATCTGTGAGAAGAGAATGTTCCTGTATAAATGATGCTAAAGCTACCGAATCTAGAGCAATGAGATATTCCTGTTCTTTATCTTTTAACTCTTCTGAAAGTTCCTCAACAGGAGAATCAGTGTATAGCGAATCAACAGGACATGCAGCGACACACTGACCACATTGAATACATCCATTTGCGTCAAAACCTATATCCTTAGGTGTTGAAATTATAGTATCCCATCCACGTTCGACAGGACCTAAAGCATCTACATCCAAAACATCTTGACATATATTTGCACATCTTCTACACAATATACATTTATTAGGATTGTATTTTACGAGTGAACGTTCATCGACACCCATGTCTTTCAAAATCACCTTGAAGTCTATATCCTTGTTCGTATCCACCGGTTTTTTTACCAGTTTTTCTATAAACTGAAGAACCCGTTCTCCTCTTACAGGACAACCTCGTATATAATAATCGACCTTTACGACTTCATCAACTGCTTTAGAGGGGAAGTTATCAAAGAAATCGCTGTTAGCGATATCTTCATCCAAACCTGGATATACTTCTTTTTCAACCTCATCTATCGACCAATCCTTTTGGAGTTTATTGACATTTCCATTCACAGCACAATTTCCAAAAGCTATGAGAAGATCTGCATTCTCCCTGATTTTTTTCAATCTCTCTTCGTCTTTAGGTCTCTGGATGGATCCTTCTATGAAAGCAACATCATAATCATCCGAATGCTCTTTCATGATCTCTCTGAAACTGACTATTTCAACCAGTTCCAACAGATCCAATATTTTTTCCTCTAGATTGGCGATCTGTAGTTGATCTCCTTCGCAACTTGCAAAATCAAAAAATGCTACCTTTGGTTTTTCTTCCATCAATTTTTCCTCCTTAGTTTATTTCTCCATGAAACGAACATATATCTTCACTATCGGAACTATATTTCCAACTAACCCGGCTCAAATATCGTCTGGTATTTTTTAAAAACCCTATCATGGTTCCACTCATCTTTTGTAGACAGATGCCCCAACATATAAGCTATTATTAAACATTTCTCCGAATTATGGATTTTAGTTTTTTGCCTAAAATATATAGGTGATAGATTTTCTATATACTTTTAAAGGATTGAGATTAAATCGAAAGTGTTTAATATGAGATATAGATAGCCTGGGATGCTAGCAACCTAAACCTTAAAAAAAGGCATAAAATATAAGGGGATAGATAAATATGGAAAAGTACCATCTTAGGGACATACTCCCAATAATTGGAGAATATGAGAAAGGGCCTGGTAGTTTGATACCTTTATTACATGAGGTACAGAAAAAAATTGGTTATCTTCCAAAAGAGGTACAGGAATTCATCGCTGAAGAACTTGGTGTACCTTATAGTCAGGTATACTCGGTTGTCACATTCTATTCATTTTTCACCATGGAACCTAGAGGACAACATACAATATCTGTATGTACTGGAACTGCATGTCATGTGAAGGGGGCAGAAGATTTGACAAAAAGTCTAAAAGACAAATTGGATGTGGAAGAAGGAGGTACATCTGATGATAGGAAGTTCACTTTCAACACAAAAAGATGTGTTGGTGCCTGCAGTAAAGCACCTATAGTAATGGTCGATGATGATGTCTACGGTAAAGTCAAACCTTAGGATTTAGAGGATATCTTAAATAAGTATTAATGGAGAGATAAAAATGGTTAGAAAAGAAATTTTAATATGTTCTGGTACTGGCTGCCTCTCTGCAGGATCCGAGGAGATAGAAGAAAAATTGATGGATGAACTTTGGAAACATGAATTAGAAGATAAATATCCGTTGACTAGGGCGATTAAGAGGACAGGGTGCATGGGACCGTGTAACTTGGGGCCCATGATAATCATAAGACCAGAAGATACATTTTATGGTAACCTTGAACCATCGGACGTAGAAAGGATCGTTGAAGAACACCTATTGAGAGATAAAGTAGTGTATGACCTATTAGTAGAAGATAAAGACGGACATCGAGTGGAGGAATTCGAAAAACTCGACTTCATCAAGGGACAAAAGAAAGTTGTTATGAGGGACTCGGGAGATATAGATCCAAGTAGTCTTGACGATTATCTAAAAGTAGAAGGGTATATGGCGGCTAGAAAAGCTATTATGGATATGGATAGAAGTGAAATAATACAAGAGATAAAAGACTCAGGTTTACGTGGAAGAGGTGGTGCTGGTTTTCCTACAGGATTGAAATGGGAGTTCGCTGCTAAAGAAGATGAAGACCAGAAATATATTGTTTGTAATGGGGATGAAGGTGATCCTGGAGCTTTTATGGATAGAAGTGTTTTAGAGGGGGATCCTCACAGCATCATCGAAGGTATGATGATAGCGGGTTATGCAATAGGAGCTAACCAAGGATATATTTATGTGAGAGCAGAATATCCTCTAGCGATCAGAAATCTGCAAAAAGCTATAAGAGACGCTGAAAGCGCTGGATATCTTGGTGAAAATCTTTTCAACCAAGGTTTTGATTTCAACGTAGAATTAAGAGTGGGTGCAGGAGCGTTTGTTTGCGGTGAAGAAACAGCCTTACTTTCTTCCATAGAAGGAAAACAAGGACAACCAAAATTCCGTCCACCTTATCCAGCTCAATCAGGATTATGGGGAAAACCTACCGTGATAAATAACGTCGAAACTCTTGGGAACATTGCTGCAATTATAATTCATGGATCAGAATGGTTCAATAGTATAGGAACAGAGGGGAGTCCTGGAACTAAAGTATTCGCCGTAGCTGGAGATGTAGAAAATACAGGTCTTATAGAAGTGGAGATGGGTACAACCGTTAGGGAGATGATAGATATAGCAGGTGGTGTAGCCGATGGAAAAGACTTCAAGGCCGTTCAGATAGGAGGGCCTGCCGGAGGTGTAATACCTAAAGAGTACCTCGATACACCCATCGATTATGACTCCCTGAGTGAGGCAGGAACGATAATGGGTTCAGGTGGGTTCATTGTTCTAGACGAAGATACCTGCATGGTCGATGTGGCAAAGTTCTTTTTAGACTTTACACAGGAAGAATCATGTGGGAAATGCCCGCCCTGTAGATTGGGTACAAAAAGAATGCTTGATATATTAGAAAAAATAACTGAAGGAGATGGTGAACCAGAAGATATTGATAAACTTGAAAATCTTGCTGAAACTATCCAAAATACATCTTTCTGCGGTCTAGGTCAAGCCAGTCCTAACCCAGTACTCAGTACACTTAGATTCTTCCGTGATGAATACGAAGAACATGTTTACGAAAAAACCTGTCCAACAGGTACCTGTAAAGCACTTTTAAAAGCATTCTCTATTGATAAGGATCTCTGTGTCACATGTGGTAAATGTGTTGAAGTTTGTCCCGTAGATGCAATATCGAGTGGTGAGGAAAGTTACAGTATCGATCCAGAGGTCTGTATTTCTTGTGGTGAATGTGAAAAGATATGCCCCGTGAAAGCCATTTCGGAAGGTGGTAAAGAATGAGCGATGTAAAATTTAATGTTGATGGTAAAGATATATCCGCCAGAAAGGGAATGACCGTCATGGAAGCATGTGAGGAAAACGATATAGATATACCAAAATTGTGTCAACATGAAGCACTAGAAAACCTGATGGCCTGCCGGTTATGTGTTGTAGAAGTTAATGGTAAACAGATAACACCATCTTGCGGACTAAAAGTCAACGAAGGACTTGATATTAAAACCCAAACAGAAAAGTTGAGAAAATACAGACGGATGATCTTGGAACTAATTTATCGTTGTGAAAATCACTATTGTATGTTCTGTGAATCTGACGGTGATTGTGAGTTACAAGATTTAATGTATGAATACGAAATTGACCGTTTTGAGTACCCGAGGATGTTCCCGGATTGGGATGTAGACTCTTCTCATAATCACATAGTCAAAGATACAAACAGGTGTGTTAGGTGTGGAAGATGTATAAGAGCCTGTGATGAGGTTGTAGGAAATCAAACGCTCAATTTAGGAGGAAGAGGTATTACAAATGAAGTGATTGTGGACTCAGGAGTGCCTTTGGGAGAATCTACGTGTACATCTTGCGGCATGTGTATGCAGGTTTGTCCTACTGGATCACTCTCCAACAAGCACAGTTTGTTCAAGGGAAACAAGGATGAATGTGAACTAACAAAATCTACTTGTTTGAGCTGCAGTATAGGATGTTGTACTGATGTATATACTCGCACTGGACATCTTGTGAAGATAGAAGGTACCGACATTGATAAAGAATCAGGAGGACAATTATGTGAGAGGGGTCGATTCAAACCCCTCGTTGATAGAGGTAAAAGAATAAGTAACGTTATCTACAGGGAAAATGGAGAAGAATCTGAATTAAGCTTGCAAGAGGGGTTAGAGAAGGCAGCTAGTATACTAGGAAATAGTAATGAAATCAGTGCCTTTGCGAGTGGTGGACTTACTTGTGAAATCTTAGATGCATTTTCTAAAGCTATGAGGGCACACGGAGCACTGTTTGATGTAGTAGGTGCCAAGAGATACAGATTTGAAACTGAAGTGAAAAGAAGGATAAATATGATCGAAGGTCATTTCATAAATGATATAACAGAGGTTATGAAAGCTGAAAACATCCTTCTTTACGACACATCAATATATAATACACATCCCGTATTGGCCTCATATATCAGAAGAGCTGCATCTAAAGGAACTAAACTGATAACTATCGATGCATATGAAGACAGATTCTGGAATCACTCAGATAAATCCATAACTATTGAGTCGCCTAAAACACAGTTGACAAGGCTAGTTAATCAAGTCATCAAAGAAGGTAAGGCATCTATTGAAGACTTATCTCGTGTTTCTTCGATATTAGGAGGTTTAAGAGTTCATCCCGAAGATGTTATGGAGATCGTTAATCTTCTTGAAGAAGCCTCTTATGACATCATTGTCATCGGCTGTGAAATTATCGACAGATGGTCCTTGAGGCATATATTTGAGCTGGCAAAGCTTGAAGGTAGCTACGTCATCAGTCTGAATAAGGCCTCAAACCAATATATCAGAAGTCTTGAAACTGAAGGAGTTTACGAAGAACCAGAGGTAGCTTATATTTTAGCTGGTGAAGATGAAGAAAATGAGGATATGATAAAACTTGTAGAAAATGCTGAATTCTCTATTGTTCAATCCTCTAAAAAATCTGAACTTACAGATAAGGCTGATCTTGTTATCCCATCATTGAGTACATTCGAGAGAAACGGAACTACGATTGATATAAATGGAAAAAAGAAGGAAGTTGAATTGGCCATGGAGCCAAAAGGAGAAATGAGATCAGAGATAGCATTTTTTGAGGAGTTGGCCGATAAGAGGGGAATAAGATGGGGAAAAACAAACCAAAGGTAGCTACGGCTTGTATGTGTGGATGCTCCGGATGTCATATGTCTTTTCTGGATGTTGACGAGTTCGTTAAAGATCTAGCTGAGCTCGTTGAATTTCAATCTAGCCATGTTATAATGGATATCAAAGACATAGGCAAAGTGGATATCGGAATATTGGAGGGTACCATAACTAACGACGAAAATGTCGAAGTCGCTAAAAAGATGAGAGAAAACTGTGATATCCTGGTAGCTTGGGGTGACTGTGCATGTTTTGGTGGAATTATGACTATGAGAAATTTTGGACAAATTGATAATATCCTAGAAGAGTGCTATGTAGAAAAAGGTGACGAAGACAGTGTGGTCCCAGATGATGATTTAATACCGACACTAACCAAGAAAGCCAAGAGTGTAGATGAGGTCATAAAAGTAGATGCTTACATACCTGGATGTCCTCCTTCTGCAGAAATAATTCGTTACGGATTAGAAAAACTCCTTGAAGGAGAAATACCAAAGTTGGATAAAGATAAATTGAGATATTAGAGGTGTATATAATGGGAGAAATAAAAGAAATTAATCCTATAACAAGGGTTGAAGGTCATGGAAAAATAAGTATCCATCTTGACGATAATAAAAAAGTAGAGGACGCTAGATTTCATGTAACTGAATTCAGGGCCTTCGAAAAATTTGTTCAAGGTAGGGTCCTTTGGGAGATGCCAGAGATGACTGCTAGGATATGCGGGATATGTCCAGTGAGTCACGAACTTGCAGCTGCTAAGGCATGTGATGATCTAGTTGGTGCAGAAGTGCCAAAAAGTGCCCACAAGATAAGAGAACTCCTCCATATGGCTCAGATACTTCAATCACACAGTTTGAGTTTCTTTTATCTATCTAGTCCCGATCTTATAATGGGTTTTGATGCATCGCCAGAGGAGAGAAATATCTTTGGATTACTTAAAGAAAACGAAGATCTTATTGATAGAGGGATATCTCTCAGAAGTTTTGGACAGACCTTGATACAGTCTCTTGGTGGTAAAAAGGTTCATCCAGAGCTGGCCGTACCCGGTGGAGTGAATCAGAACATGATAAGAGAGAAGGGTGAGGAATTCCTAGAAAAGGGCGATGATCTAAAAACTTATCTACTTGACACTATAGACTTTATGTACAACATATACGAAGATATAGAAATTGACGCCGAAGAATTCGCTTCACACGAAACCGGATACATGGGGTTGGTTGATGAAAATGGACAACTAGAATTCTATGATGGTAATCTTCGTCTAGTGGATTCAGAAGGAACAACACTTACTGAATTTGATCCGAAAGAGTATGATGAAGTGATCGGTGAAAGATCACAGAATTGGAGTTACATGAAATTCCCATATTACAAGAAACTAGGATTTGAGGACGGTGTTTATAGAGTTGGACCTCTAGCAAGATTAAATCTGATCGATGGCATAAGTACTGAACTAGCCCATAAAGCATGGGAACGCTATAAAAAAATCGGTACTAATGAAATCAAAAAAGGTCCTCTGTTTTATCACTTAGCTAGACTTATAGAAACCCTTCATACTGTTGAAAGGATAGAAGAACTGTTACAAGATGAAGAAATATATACTGGTGAGATCAACGTACCAACCCAAGCCAGAGAATATAGAGGTATTGGAGTGATAGAAGCTCCGAGAGGAACGCTGATACACGATTATAATTCTGATAAAAATGGAATCATCATAGATGCTAACTTCATCGTAGCTACGGGACACAATAATGCTGCGATTAACAGGAGTGTAAAGAGTGTTGCCGAAGAATACATAGATGGTTCTCACGAAGAGGAGATTCCAGAGGGGATCCTGAACAGGCTGGAAAGCGTGGTCAGATGTTATGATCCATGTTTATCTTGTTCGACCCATGCCGTAGGTAACATGCCATTGAAAGTTCAGTTATTCTCAAAAGACGGAAAACTAATGGATGAAAAAAGTAAAGACTATTGAAAAATGCAAGGGGAATCATTCCCCGAACCTTCTTTCCCTATCCTGATAAGACCTAATAGCTCTCAAGAAATCTATTTTCCTAAAACCGGGCCAGTAAACATCTGTAAAATAAAGTTCGGAATATGCCAACTGCCAGATCAGGAAATTCGATATACGTTCTTCTCCACTAGTTCTTAAAATAAGATCTGGGTCCGGGAAGTCTGCGGTATAAAGTCTCTTAGTTATGGAGTCCTCGTCTATATCATCAACGTTGATCTTACCTTCTTCAACATCCTTTGCTATCTTTTTAATGGCCTGTATTATCTCTTCCCGACCACCATAAGCAACAGCTATATTAAAATAGTAATTATCGTAATTTTTCGTTTTTTCTTCAGCATACCTAATAGAATCTTTTACTCCCTCTGATAATTTATCTAAGGCTCCAATAGCCTGGATCCTGATCTGATTCTCGTGAACCCTTTTATCATCTGCCGCCTTCCTAAAATTTTCCTCGAATAAATCCATAAGATGTTCAATTTCCTGGCTATCTCTATTCAGGTTCTCTTTAGAGAAAGCATATACGGTGAGTATCTTTATCCCAATTTCAGTACACCAATTAAGCATCTCTTCAAGTTTATCTTTACCCATGACATGACCATCATCTTCATTCAAGCCCAATTGTCGGGCAAAACGTCTGTTACCATCCATTATCACAGCTATATGGGTAGGAACTTTTCCTTCTTTGATCTCCTTCAGCAATTTCTTTTCGTATGCTTTGTAGGCCGTATCCGAGATGGTTTTAGATATATCTGCGATGGACTCTCACCATATTGTTTGATTACAGAATAGTATAAAAATATGTTGCAAAAGGATAAGTGTATCTCAATAGGAATAAACATACAAAATCACAATAATTATATACACAGTCTTTAATGGCGAACCAGGTGGTGTATATGAAACATAAAAAATTATATATTCCGGGACCCACGGAAGTTAGAAAAGATGTGATAGAGGAAATGAACCAGTGGTTGTTTGGCCATCGTTCAGATACAATGAC
>PWEN01000059.1 GCA_003553505.1 Candidatus Nealsoniibacteriota bacterium
TCAATTCTATTAAAATATTTCAATATTAATAAATACATTCCTTCCCGACAGGCCGCTAATCATGATTATAATCCATCTGAGCTTATTTCGGGTCGGGATTTCAATCCAGCGGTAATTTATTTCTATTTCAGAAAAAGTTGCTATTTGACATATCTCAATAATTTTTTTATAATTAAAACAGAAGATATGGAAGCACTTCCAAAATAAAATTTTTGGCCTGCCTGGAAGCGCTTCCATAATAATTTGATATCCGGTAGAGACCCGGCAAGATGGCCATCAACACTTATTATATAAGCAGCTTCGTTTAGCTGGAGGGATAAATTACAGTATAATATTTTTCGTTGAACATTTAATTAACATATCACAAACAGGGAGGGAATAATGTGAAAAGGCTCTTTATCATTCTCCTGGCATTCTCGCTGATTCTGGCTGTTCCTGGTGATGCAGTGGAAGCCGATGATCCGGAAGTAGAGCTGACAATTGCAGGTGGTGCTGTAGGTGATGAAATGGAATGGACCGAAAGGGCAGCGGAGGTTTATGAGGAAAGAAATCCGGAAGTAGAAGTAACCATTTATGCAACTCCTGATGAGACCGATGAACGGAGAAGCCTTTACTTACAATATTTTGAAGCAGAGAGTGACGAAATAGACGTATATCAAATTGATGTAATGTGGCCCGGTGATATGGCAGAACACCTTCTGGATCTTTATGAATATGGAGCCGAGGATTATGTTGATGATCATATCCAGGGCATAGTCGAAAATAATACTACTGCTGACGGTGAACTTGTGGCCATGCCTTCGTTTGTGGATGCCGGTCTTTTATATTATAGAGAGGATCTGCTGGAAAAATATGATCTTGAAGTGCCTGAAACCTGGGCTGAATTGGAAGAAGCGGCCAGAATTATTCAGGAAGGTGAAAGAGAACACAATCCTGATTTTCACGGCTATATCTGGCAGGGGAATGCCTATGAAGGTTTAACCTGCAATATACTTGAGTGGTTTGCCTCCAATGGCGGCGGAAACTTTGTTTCCCATGATGAAAGGGTGACTGTCTTAAATGATCAAAATCGTCATATGCTGGAAAAAGCAGCAGGCTGGATCGGAGATATAAGTCCTGCCGGTGTAACCGGTTATGTGGAAGAGGATGCCCGGGGTATTTTTCAGAATGGCAACGCCGCTTTTATGAGAAACTGGCCTTATGCCTATCCACTTGCCCGGGAAAGCGAAGCATTTGATCCGGAAGATTTTGGCGTTACTGAATTGCCTTCTGGACCTGAAGGTGAAAGTGTGGCCACACTGGGCGGATGGCAGTTTGCAGCAAGCGAACACAGTGAGCACCCTGAATACGCCGCTGATCTGGCGATGTTCCTGACTGGCAAAGAAATGCAGAAAGAGAGGGCTTTAATAGCGGGAAACGCACCGACTGTTTTAGAGCTATATGAGGATGAAGAGATTCTGGAAGCCTATCCTTACTGGGAAGAGTTCTATGATGTTTTTGTAAATGCTGTGCCAAGACCTTCGACTGTAACTGCTCCCAATTATGATGAGGTGTCAACTGCCATTTATGAGGAAGCTCATGATGTATTATCAGGTAGGAAAGATGCTCTTACAGCTTTAGAATACATGGAAATAAGGATTATGGATATCACAGGCTTTCCTCCCGGAGATCCCCGGTAAATCTACAATATCATTATTTCCGCTTGATCAAAATTGAATAGAATACAAAATATAACACCGGGGGTTTTTCCTCCGGTGTTATATTTTGATCTGTTGAGCCTGGCGATAGGTTCCGAAATCCACGCTATAAATATGCCATAATATATCAAAAAAAGGAGTATAAATATGCGTAAAAACTGGTGGAAAGAAGCTGTTGTTTATGAGATATACCCGCGCAGTTTCAACGATTCTAACGGAGATGGCATCGGAGATATTCCCGGGATTATCGAAAAGGTCGACTATCTTGACCGGCTGGGCATAGATGTGGTCTGGCTGGCTCCCGTTTATAAATCCCCCAATATTGATAATGGGTATGATATCAGCGATTACAGAACTATTATGGATGATTTCGGAACAATGGATGACTGGGAAAAGCTCCTGGAAGAGCTCCACCGGCGGGATATAAAGCTGGTCATGGATTTGGTTGTAAATCATACCTCCGATCAGCATCACTGGTTTCTGGAATCAAGAAAGTATGAAGATGGTCAGCATGGCGATTACTATATCTGGCTGGATGGTGAGAAAGGCAGGCCTCCTAATAACTGGGAGTCAAATTTTGGCGGCTCTGCCTGGGAATTTGATGATGAAAGAGAAGAATACTATTTACATCTCTTTGATAAACACCAGCCCGATTTAAACTGGGAAAATGAGGATGTCCGGGAAGAAGTCTACGAGTTAATGACCTGGTGGCTGGAAAAAGGGGTCGATGGTTTTCGGATGGATGTTATCAACCTTATCTCTAAAGATACTGATTTTCCTGATGGTGACGGGGAAGACCGGACAACACCGGTGGGTTCTGAGCATTATGTGGACGGGCCTAAAATTCATGATTATCTGCAGGAGATGAACACAAGAGTTCTATCTCCATATCAGGCCATGACAGTGGGAGAGATGCCTTTTGTAACGGTGGAAGAGGGCATTAAATACACTGCTGAGGAAAGAGAAGAAATAGACATGGTTTATCCATTTGAACATATTCAAGTTGATGTTCCTGAAGAAGGCCAATGGCAGGGAATCAAAGACTGGCAGTTAAGCGATTTAAAGCAGATTATTACAAAATGGCAGAGAGGTTTGCAGGAAGAAGGGGGCTGGCAGGCAGTCTATTTAAACAATCATGACCAACCCCGGGCTGTTTCCCGATTTGGCGATGACGGGCAATACTGGAAGGAATCAGCCAAAATGTTAGCCACTCTGCTTTTAACCCTCAGGGGGACACCCTATCTCTACCAGGGAGAAGAGATCGGGATGACCAATTTTCCTTTTAGCTCTCCTGAAGAGGTCCAGGATGTGGAAACCCTGAATAAATTTGCAGAGCAAAAAGAAGAGGGCAGGATTGATGAGTTTGAAGATATGAAGGATATTATCAGGTATAGAAGCCGGGATAATGCCCGCAGTCCAATGCAGTGGAATGAGAGCAGGCATGCCGGTTTCAGTGACAAAAAACCCTGGTTTAAGATCAATCCCAATTATCCAGCAGTCAATGTGGAAAATCAGCTGGAGGATTTTGATTCAATTTTTAACTATTATCGGGAATTAATCAAATTAAGAAAAGAAAATCTGGCTCTCGTCTATGGGGATTATAAATTGATTTTACCGGATGATGAACAGGTCTATGCTTATATAAGAAGCTGGAAAGACAGGTCTATATTAATATCACT
This sequence comes from Candidatus Nealsoniibacteriota bacterium, assembly GCA_003553505.1. Classification (GTDB taxonomy): domain Bacteria; phylum Patescibacteriota; class Minisyncoccia; order Minisyncoccales; family PWPS01; genus T1SED10-78. The sequence goes on from PWEN01000059.1 coordinate 3,377, forward strand.
CAA
>PWEN01000056.1 GCA_003553505.1 Candidatus Nealsoniibacteriota bacterium
AGAAAAAGAAAGAGCTGGAGCGAAATCTCAAGGCCTGCAGGAACCGCTGTCAGAGCCGGGAAAAAGAGGTGGAAAATCACCGCCAGGAAAAGGAAGCGGCCGAGAAGGAGCTTCATTCGCTGGAGCTCAGGGCCGGCAGGCTCAAATCCGCCCTGGAGAAGGTGAAAAGCCGCCTGCAGGATAAATATGACCTCACACTGGAGGAGGCCCGCAGCCGGTTCACAGCCTCAGAGGCTGCGGAGGATCCCCGGGAGGAGATCGAGGAGCTGGAGAACAGACTGCAAAAACTGGGCGATGTCAACCTGGGTGCCATAGACGAATATGACAGGCTCAAATCACGCTGCGATTTTCTCCAGGATGAGCGGGATGACCTCACCTCGGCCCGCGATTCGATCCAGGGTGTGATAGATGAGCTGGAGGAGAAGATGTCCGAGCTCTTTCTGGAGACCTTTGAGCGGGTGGACAGCGAATTTCAGAGCACCTTCACCAGACTTTTCGACGGGGGCAGTGCCCGCCTGGAGCTGACCGAGCCCGATAACCCCCTGGAGACCGGTGTCGATATCACGGCCCGGCCTCCGGGCAAACGCCTCAAGCGGCTCTCGCTGCTCTCCGGGGGTGAGAAGGCGCTCACCGCCATCGCTCTCATCTTCGCCTTTCTGGAGGTAAAACCCAGCCCGCTCTACGTGCTGGACGAGATAGGAGCCTCGCTCGATGATGCCAATCTGGACATGTTCGCCCGCTTTCTGGAGCAGTATTCCCGCTTCAGCAAGTTCATAATCGTCACCCACCGCAAGAGGCTCATGGCCATCGCCGATACCATCTACGGTGTGACCATGTCCGAGACCGGCGTATCCAGGCTGGTATCAGTTCAGTATGAGAAGGAGATGGCCCGCTAAAATCAGCCAGAACCCAAAAATAGGAGTGAATATAATCTGTGGAAATAAACGGTATCTCAGACTCGCTTGTGAATAAGATGGTAAAAAGGAGCAACCGGCTGGGCCAGGGCCGCCAGGTGGCCGCCATCGGCTTTGTCGATGAAGAGGGCATCATCAGCGGCCACAGCCGGATAATAGATGGAGGTGTCTCGGGCATACCCCACCGCCTGATGCTGGCGGAGATATCCCACCAGGAGAAGGCCTCGCTGCTGGAGATGATCAACTCCCTGCCCGAAAATGCGGTCTATGTGACGACAGACCCCGGTCAGACCGGGATTATAGTCAGCACCTCGTCGATAAATCTTTTCGGCATGCCGGTGGTGAAGATAGGAATCAAACACCAGCAGGTAGCAGGTATAGGCATACTTCACCCCCGGGCCGAGCATTTTCGCCTGGCGACCAGATCGGAGAGGGCCCAGCTCGATTCTCTGGCCGCAGCCACCATGGAGGAGGAGCGCAGCGCCCTCAGGGGAGTTACCAGACTGAGATTGAAGTTTCTGGAGATCAGCCAGGAGCTAAAATCCGTGGAGTGTGAGGCCGGTGAGAAGTGTTTGAGAAGATCCGAGCAGTGGACACTGGACCGGGTCGAGATCTCCTCTATCGAGGAGGATTTTGCCCGGGAGCTCGTGCAGAGATCGATGGATACCGAACCCGGCCGTGAGGTGGCAGCCTACGGTGAAGTCGATGAAGAGGGCCATATCACCCGCTGCAGCGATATAATTGTGGGGGGTATGGGCTATATACCCTCACGCCTTCTGGCCTCAGCCTACCGCGATATAGAGGGGCTTTCGCTGCGCGAGTTCTACACGGATATCATGCCCGCAGATACTGTCATAGTGCACACCCATCCCGGTGGTTCGGGTGTGATGCATATGAGCGACGCCATGGCCGGCCCCGGCACCTGGGGCAGGCCGATACTGGCTGTAGGCCACAACGAAGATGGCGAGATCAAAGGTGTTATGGCCGTGCAGAAGAGCGAGAGGCTCTTCCAGCTGGCCGACGAAAATGAGGAGCTGGAACAGAGATTTTTTGAGGTGGAAGATCCCGAAACCGAGGTTAAGCTGCGCAAAAAGCGCTACAGCATTGCTCAGGAGTTCACCGATCTCTGTCAGCAGCTGGAACTGAGAAGGAGGTAATGGCTATGTTCAATATATTCGGAAGTGATGATGAAGAGAAAGAGGAAAAAAAGCAGAAGGAACATCTGGGCCAGAAGGCCGATGAGAGCAAAAATCTCTTCGGCCGGCTCAAAGAAGGCCTGAAAAAATCGCGCAGGGGTTTTGTCGATAAGGTCAGCAATATCTTCTCCGGCCGCAGCAAAATAGATGACGAGCTCTACGAGGAGCTGGAGGAAACCCTGATCAAGGCCGATGTGGGTGTGAGGACGACGATGGATCTCATATCAGACCTCAAAGAATACCAGCAGGAGGAGAAGCTGGAGGAACCGGAGGAGCTCTACCGTGAATTCCAGGTGAGAATCAGGGAGATACTGGACTGTGAGGAGCAGATACTCCAGTCCTGGGAGGGGCTAAAGGTTTTGATGGTGGTCGGTGTCAACGGTTCGGGCAAGACCACCACCATCGCCAAACTGGCCAACCGCTACAAAAATAGAGGCCAGGATGTGCTGCTGGCCGCCGGCGATACCTTCCGGGCCGGGGCCATAGAGCAGATAGAGACCTGGGGGCACCGCCTGGGCATAGATGTCATAGCCCAGCAGGAGGGAGCCGATGCCGCCGCTGTGGCCTATGATGCCGTGCAGGCGGCTAAATCCCGTGATATGGATCTGCTCATAGTCGACACGGCCGGACGTCTGCACACCCAGAAGAACCTCATGCAGGAGCTGGAGAAGGTGAGAAGGGTCATAGGCCGCGAGGCCGGTGAGGAGGCTGTCGAGGTGTTGTTGGTCCTCGATGCCACCACGGGTCAGAATGCCCTCCATCAGGCCGAGAAGTTCGATGAGGCCGTCGATGTGGACGGAATTGCCCTGACCAAGCTCGACGGTACGGCCAGCGGCGGTATAGTTGTGGCCGTGCGCAACGAGCTGGGCCTTCCCATCCGGCTGATAGGTGTGGGCGAGGAGGCGGCAGATCTGCAGGATTTCGATGCCGATTCCTTCGTCGAGGCCCTCTTTGCCGGGGAGGAGAACGGCAGCTAAATTTCGGTCTTCTCGCCTGACATGACACTTGACATAGGCCGCCATATGGGTTATACTGTTTCTGTGTGAGCGTGTAAAGGTAAATTACTTAACAGCAGGTGATAAATTTGCTGGAAAAAACCGTAAAATTAAGCCAGCTCTTCGATTTTTACGGTGATCTGCTCACACCCCGGCAGCAGGAGATCATGCGCTATTATTTCTACCAGGATTATTCGCTGGGCGAGATAGCGGAGAATCTCGATATCAGCCGCCAGGGTGTTTACGATCACCTCAAGAGAGCCG
>PWEN01000003.1 GCA_003553505.1 Candidatus Nealsoniibacteriota bacterium
AAAGGTTCATTTTCTTGAATACGCCATCTAACAACACGGCCAATCTGGGCATGTACCCACTATCTTCAAGTATACTCAAAGCTAGGTAAAACGATATTATGTATGGGAAAACCAGTCCTATGGGCCATTCGATGGATTTTATTAGAAAACCGTATTCACCTACAAGTACCCTCTGTATGATTTCATATGGTATGATAGATTCTACAAAGGCTATGATGGGTGGAAACACAAAATTCTCAAAAAAGGGAAGAAAAAGATAATTTCTCAGACCCATGCCTAAACCAATTACGAAGGCAAAAGTGAACCCAAGGATTAAAAAAGCCAAAGGAAGACCAGGGAAGGGTTTTATCAACCTATCTCCCCATATCTCTCTCTTGCTTTTGTCACTCTTGTGATACTTTATTTTCACCTCGTCTTCAATATTTTCTGCATTTTCCCAGTTGGGCTTAATAGATTTTTTTGATGGAGTTATCTCTCCTTCTAACATGTCTCGTATATTTTGCTCCAAATCTTCTATGCCCTTTCCCTTAACGGCAACTGTCTCTATTATGGGCACATCTAAGATTTCAGATAACCTGTTTATCTTTAACTCCTCGTTTATGAGGTCTGTTTTATTGATCGCAGCGACGGTAGGCAGTCCTCTTTCTAGGACCTGAAGTAGAAGATAAATACTACTCTCTAAGTTTTGAGCATCTAAAACACAGACGACCCCATCAGGGTTTTTAGAAAGCATTTCGACAGCGACTTTTTCTGCTTCATCCGTCGCTTCTAAAGTGTAAGTACCTGGTGCATCCACCAGACTAAATTCATTTCCATCGATCCTAGCTTCTCCTTTCTTAAAATCGACCGTGGTCCCGGGATAATTTGCCATGCCAACGTCTAGACCTGTCAATCGATTAAATATTACACTTTTTCCTACATTCGGTGGGCCGATCAGCAGTATATCTTTTTTCATCGTGTTCCCTCGTCGGCCTAAAATCAAGCTTTACGACATGCAACTCTTTTCGCAATATCGGGGTCTAGAGCAATTTTTCTTCCCTCGATAGAAGTCAAAAAAGGACCACCGAAAGGCTGTTTTGATTCAGATTTTATGTATTTACCGGGTCTCAGCCCCAAAGCGTTGAGTTGAGGATCCTCGGGGCAATCCAAAATTATGGCACTTTCTCCACATTTTAATTCACATAAAGAGTTATTTTCATCCTTCTTGGAGTTTTTATCACAGACCAACTCGTCCTCATTTCCGCTTTCAATAAATCTACTCATACTGTCAAAACCTCCTCTGTCTTTTATCAATAAAACAGACTCTTTACCCAGGGGTTGTTTTTTAACTACAAGTGCCATATCAAAAACATAAGGATCGATCTTTGGGTATACCTTCTCCCATAATCCTCTTGGATTCCTAAATATGACCTTAGATCGATCTGTAAGGTCTTTCAAAATCTTTAGCACAACATCTTTTCTTGGTGTTACGTGAAGTGGTACCCAGACTGCATCGAAATCAGAATAATTTTTAAATCTTCCATCGATCTTCTTAAATCTAATTTTTAGATCAATATTTGATTTTTGTACTTTTTTTTCACCAGATCTTATAGCCTCTTCATCTTTATCTATACAGAGAACATCATATCCATTTTCGGCCAAATAAATACCAGTCATCGGAAATGGCCCACTTCCCACAACTAGTATCTTGGAATCATCACTCAGTTCCGCCATTTCCAATTCCGTTTCCACAAGGGATCTGTAGAAAAATTTCTCGTAATTATTTCCAAAGATAGGAAAGTCACAACCAACCTTTTCAAAGAATTTTAACGTGCTCTGCATCTTGGATTTCAGGATTTCTCCTTTGCTGAAAAGTTCTTTCTCATTGCACAAAATATCAACATCAGAAAAATCCTTCTCAGATATCTTTTTATCGATAGCTTCAAATCCGCTTTCCGCTATGCTATCTTGGATCATTCTGTTATGAGAAATGTAGAGTCGTATTTAAAGTTTAGGCTTACCTAAAAATTATAAAGGAGGATACTCTTTCTTTTATAGATAAGATGAAAAATATGAACTCCTTCAATTGAAAATGAGGTGTTTTGAATAAACAAAAAAGTCATTTTATGGATAATAGGTGTCTTAATCCTGGGATCATTAACGCTTTTGACGGGTTTAGATGAAATATTGAACATAGTAAAAAGTATTGATCCACTTTTTTTAACAGGTTTGTTTTTACTTCAAACCTTTACTCTATTGATGGTTTCATCACAGTGGTTTTTCATGCTTAAAAATAACGACAACGGTATAGCGTTTCATGAGGTTTTTACTATACATATGGCTGGAAAATTCGTGGAGAGCGTTACACCTTCCTCTAAATTTGGTGGAGAAACAGCCAAAGTCTACCTATTCAAGAAAAAAATGGGGATCACATATCAACACGCAGTCTCTTTCTTATTAGCCCATAAATATATCTCATTACTTCCATTCCTCGTTCTTTCTCTCATATTTTTGGTGATCGCTTCTATCCGATTTTATCTTCCTAGAGTTGTTTACCTTTCATTTTCGATGTTGATTTTTCTATTTATATCACTTCTAATCCTGATATATTGGATAAAAGTAAGATTTGATAGTGAAGATATTATGTCTGATGAAAGAAACGTTTTGTTGATTATTTTAAACAAATTAAAGAACGGAATTGAATTCATAAGTAGATCTGCAAATGATGTTAAAAAGATATTGTCACGATCTGAGAGGGGTAAACTTTTTGCTATCTCATTTTTAGTTTGGATTCTATATCCGATCAAGGTCTATTTGGTTGCTACCGCTTTAGGATTTGAAGTAGGACTGCTCATATCTATCATAGCTACTTATTCAGCATATTTAGTAAGCATGCTGCCGGTCTCTCCAGGAGGGTTGGGGACCTTTGAAGGTACCATTGCAACCGTGTTCATGATAAGCGAACTCTCCTTTACAGAGGGGATGGCGATCGCTTTACTTGCTAGATCAGCTACATTTTTGTTTCCTTTGATACTTTCGGCTATTTGTACAACTTATCTAGTGAAAATCGACGGTTTAAAGATCTTTTCAATCGGTGATCCTCACTGATTATACATCTTTAGGTTTACCTAAAAATTTAAATGTTACCGTCAACATTACTTTTTACGTTCAGATGAATCCGATACAATCTTTCACCTCAGCTTTGGAAAAAAAATTCTATAAGTTTCCCTCTTTCTTCAAAATTTATTCTTTACCATACACAAAGATAGTCCAAAGAGAGATAAGATTGGCTGGCATTAAACCTGATGATACTGTTATCAATGTAGGTTGTGGTAGTTTACCTTTTACTGCAGTTAAATTGG
>PWEN01000015.1 GCA_003553505.1 Candidatus Nealsoniibacteriota bacterium
CCCTGATAACCTCGTTGACATCTACATAACCCTCGGTGGTAACTTCCCCCGCCACTAAGACCATACCGTTGGTTAAAATGGTTTCACACGCAACTCTTGAATTCGGATCTTCGGATATGAATTCATCTAAAATCGAATCACTTATCAGATCAGCCATCTTATCTGGATGACCCTCTGTTACAGATTCTGATGTCAAAAGATACGAACCTTTTCCTGCTCTTCTTTTCATAGTTATCTAACTCCTGAATAAATATAGTAATAAATCTATCATTTTTTAATCTTTCCTAAAATTTAACTCGTGAGTAGATATCGATAGAGGTATAGACCAGAAAAAGAAGGAAGATCTGATCGCGCTCTCGCCTCACATAGTTTCTTCTGCAACTGTGGTGGAGATATCGACTGGATTTTTTAGATCTGATAGAAAACCGATACTGTTAGAAGAATTCATCTCGCCATTGACCGTAATACCCATAGATCGTAAAGTAGATGGAAAAGCAGGTAAGATCACGGCAAAATTGATCGATGAGGGGAAAAGGATAGAGATCAACGATATTTACATAGCAGCGACGGCGCTTCTGCATGAGGAAACAGTCTTGACTACCAACGTTCAGATTATGAGAGGATAGAAGGACTAGAAGTAGCTGACTGGGAAGAATTGTGAGTTATCCAGGATGGACCAAGTGAAAAGAATATAAGTTTCCGAGAACTTTATCAGAATTAGAGTGTGGGGGCTCCATTATTTTTAACATGCATAACTCTAGTATGTTCCCGTGGTTCAAGACCGAAGATGAATAATAGATACCCCCATTTTGTCTTGACGAAAGTTTCTATCCAACCCTCATATTCATAATCCTGCACCCACTCTACTTTCCCCTTAGAATCTATCTTGTATAGAACAGGATTGGGCTTTTCTCCTATTTCACCACCGATGACTATTGAGCCACCTAGAGGTAAAATCCTTAATCCTCTACCTTTAAAAAACGATTTTTCCCAATTCAGTTCTCCATTTTTATCTAAACAGATGACGTAGAATTTATCATCTTTACAACCTGTCAAGTACATTTGGTTATCTAAAGAGCAAATATCATAGGTTATACCACGATCCAGAAATCTTTCCCATATTGACCTTCCATCTTTACCGACTTTGAGAAGTACATTATTCCATCCATCACCTTGGTCTATGCTACCAGCTATGACATATCCATCCTCAGTTTTCAAAATTCCACAGGAAAGAGCTTTCTTTCCTGAGGCAAAATCCTCTTTCCATATTTTGTTTCCATCATCATCTACTTTTAGTACAAATATACTCTTTGAATCTCCGCCTCTAGCTTCTCCAAGTAGTAAGAATCCATCATCGTCCTCAATGACGGACCAGGCAACATCGTTTCCTGAGATATTATAAGAACGATACAGTATATTATCGCCGCTTTTATCCGTTTTCAATATATACGCTTTCCAGTCCCGCCCACCCGATTTAGAAGCGACTCCTTCCGAGCCACCGCATACCAAATAACCATCGTCCATAGCCAGTAAATCCTGTCCTTCATAATCCACTTGATCGTCTCCAAAAGGTTTTTTCCACAATACGGATCCCTCTTCATCGATCTCTAAAAGGATCGTTTTATACCATTCATCTAATAAGGTTCCAGTGCAGAGGTAGTTCTCTCCTTTTTTAACAACTGATGTAATCACGATATCTTCCAATTTCTTAGAGTGTTCTTTTATATTTGGCATCATAGGCAGATTAAAAATACCGATAGATAAATGTTGGGTTTATGGTAGTTAAAGATCGTAGTTATAATATCTAAAAAGATACTCTCTTTAAAAGAGATTTCTAATTTATCGAAAATTCACAACGTCAACATCAGTCTCTTCAAAATGATCGTCTGCAGTAACTACACTTGCACCTATAGAATCAGCACAGGCCGCGATTAGAGCGTCTGCAATCGGTATGTTATTCATTTTATATATCCCGGCTTCGATGGCCTCCTCCGTTCCAATGTCGATCACTTCAAGGTTATATCTGATCTGTTCCACTCTTTTCTCGGCTGTTTCTACTCCAACTCTACGTGAATAGATATAATAGATCTCTGAAAGAGTTATCGAACCGATGAAGAGTTTTTCATTCTGGTCGATCAAATCCTCTATAAAATCAGCACCTTTTTCATCATTGAAGTAGGCCAGTAAGGCCATGGTATCTAGCAAATATTTCATCTTTCCTCAAACTCCTCGTTCCATCTTTTTCTAGTTTTCTTCAGTTCTTCAGATATCCTTTTTAGGTCATCTACACCTCTCAATCTCTTCAATGAGGAAATCGGTTTAAGCAATATCTCGTCGTTCTTTTTCTCGATCAAAAGTTTATCTCCTTTCGAGAGATGGAGTTCTGATCTCAGCTTCGCAGGTAGTACGATCTGGCCCTTAGATGACAATTTAGTTACTTCCATTCTTACATATATTATAATGTAAAATTTCTATTTATATTTTACTATTAGTTAATTTCTTACTTCATATAAAGTACGTCGTCTATTTCAGCATCTTCTATCAGACATTGTCATATCTATATATGTAATACGATAAAGATAGAGTTTGAATATCATTTGTATAATTATCAGAAAATTGGTAATCAATAATAAAATAAATGAACTCATCAGAATACTAATGTATTCTAACTTACCACTACAAATCAAAGATTTTATAGTGGACCTGTCAGAATTTAAAAAAATTCTAACTGCCCATTTATTATAAATAAATGGACCAGCGGGGATTTGAACCCCGGGCCTCTACCATTCTGGCCAACAGGTCGCCGTTATCCCCGGTTTTCAACCTGCGGACCTTTTCAGAATTCTAAGAGAATTCCGAAGATCCATGGAATTTGTCCTAAATTCCATAAAGATGCCAAGGTAGCGATCTTCCAACTGATCTACTGGCCCATATGAACATCAGTGGACATAGAGACAAAACCGGAACTTGCATAAAAAATTTGTGTGCGATCTAAATACGTAACTATTTTATAACCTATAACATTAACCTTTTTAAAACGCTTGGAGATGGTTAAAATATGAAACTACAAGAATATCAGGCTGCGGATATATTTGAGGAATATGGCATACCGGTCGCTGAAAGGTATCTAATAGAGAGTCCGGACGAGATAAAAGATGTAGATGCTCCGATCGTTTTGAAATCACAGGTGAGAGTCGGTAAAAGGGGTAAAGCCGGTGGGATATTATTTGCGGAGAGTAGAGATGAAGCCGTCGAAAAAGCTGAAGAACTTTTTAATAAAGAGATCAGGGGTTTGGAAGTCAACA
>PWEN01000044.1 GCA_003553505.1 Candidatus Nealsoniibacteriota bacterium
CTGTTCTTTGATGGTGTAGAACACGGTCGTTCGCCGTTGGTGGCGATACGTTCTACGCCTTTGAGTCCCGCAGCTGTTTGTTACATAAGACCTGGAAACGTTGACCAACTCTCGAAGAAGTTGGCCGATGTCGAAGGTGTACCTCTGATAAAAACTGATTTTGAGACTGATGAATTGATAAAAAAGATGGAGAATCGGTTGTGATAATTAGATGAAGACGAAAGATGATGTTGGGATAAAAGGTTATGCAGGTTACGTACCCAAATACAGGATAAAACCCGAAGAGATCGGTGATTGTTGGGGAGAAGATGGAAAAACGATGGGTAGAGGTTTACGGGTTGAGAGTAAATCCGTGCCATCGCCTGACGAAGACGTCGTCACCATCTCTACCCAAGCAGCGAAATGGGCCATGAAAAGAGCGGGTATAAAAGGTGAAGACCTCGAGGCTATATATGTTGGATCAGAGTCTCATCCATATGCCGTGAAACCCACAGCTACTATCGTCGCAGCTTCTATAGCCGCTTCGCCACACATGACCGCTGCTGATTACGAGTTCGCCTGTAAGGCTGGGACCGCTGCATTTCAGACCTGTATGGGTCTTGTCAGTTCCGGTATGATAGAGAACGGGATGGCTATAGGTGCTGACACCTCTCAAGGCGCACCAGGAGACGCTTTAGAATACACGGCGGCGGCCGGAGGCGCAGCTTACGTTATAGGTTCAGAGGATCTCTTGGCGAAAATAAAAGAAACTGTATCTTATACAACAGATACTCCTGACTTTTGGAGACGAGAAGGAGAAAAATATCCTCAACACGGTGGAAGGTTCACAGGTAAACCAGCCTATTTTAAACATGTTACAAACTGTACAAAGAAGCTCTTAGAGCGAACTGGAAATGAGCCTGACGAATACGATTATGCCGTGTTCCATCAACCCAATGGAAAGTTCCCGGTTAAAGCGGCCAAAAAACTCGGTTTTTCCAAGGATCAGCTGGAACCAGGATTATTAGTGACTCATATAGGAAACACTTATTCTGGCTCCGTTCCACTAGGTCTTGCAGCGACACTTGATCAGGCCGAACCGGGTGATAAGATAATGGTAACTTCCTACGGGTCCGGTGCAGGTTCTGACAGCTTCGATATCGAGGTGACCGAAAATATAACCGATGTTAAGGAGAAAGACGTGCCTACGATCGAAGAAGTCACCTCTAACGAAGAGTTCGTACCGTACTCGGTTTACGCTAAATATAGAGATAAGATAGAAGGAGGGAGATAATTTGAGAGACGTAGCTATCATAGGTGTAGGAGAGACCAAGATCGGAGAGTTGTGGGATAGATCACTCAGAGAGTTAGGGATAGAAGCCGGTCTTAAAGCTATTCAAGACGCCGGTGTCAGAGGTGAAGACGTAGAGAGGATGTATATCGGTAATATGTCCGCTGGAAAATTGATCGATCAAGAACATGTCGCACCTCTCATAGCGGACTATGCAGGTCTGAGTCATATACCTTCAACGAGGATAGAGTCAGGAGGAGCTTCCGGCGGTATGGCACTATCAGAGGCTTATAAAGCCGTTGCTTCCGGTATGAACGACATCGTCGTCGTTGGAGGAGCAGAGAAGATGACAGACGTGGGAGAGGATGAAGCTAAAAAGATATTGTCTTCTACAGCTGATCAGGAATGGGAAACTGTATTCGGAGCGACATTCGAATCGCTTTACGCGATGATGGCTAGATATCATATGGATAAGTACGGTACGACCAGAGAACAGTTGGCTCAGGTCGCAGTGAAGAACCACTCCAACGCTGCAAAGAATCCTAATGCACAATTCCCACGAGAGACAAACAAAGATTTCGTTATGAAAGCACCAGTGGTTTCTGATCCTCTAGGGATGTTCGATTGTGCACCATTATCTGATGGAGGAGCTGCAGTAGTACTTTGTCCTGTAGAAAGGGTCGACGAGTTCGAAGGAGAACCGGTCGAGATCGTCAGCATGGGAGAAGGTGGCGATACCATGGCTGTACACGAGAGAGAGGAGATCGGGACCTTGAAAGCGACTCAAAGGGCTGCAGAGATGGCTTATGAGAGAGCGGGTCTCAAACCTGAAGAGATAGATTTTGCGGAAGTCCACGACAACTTTACTATAACAGAGATAATGGCTATCGAGGATCTAGGGTTCTTCGAAAAAGGTGAAGGCGGTAAAGCTACTGAGGAGGGAAAGACTGAATTGAACTCCGAGATATCGATAAATACATCTGGCGGTTTGAAAGCCAAAGGAAGACCTGTCGGCGCGGTAGGTATAAATCAGGCTATCGAGGCAGTTCACCAGTTAAGAGGAGATGCTGGTCAAAGACAGGTCGAAGACGCTGAATACGGGCTTACACATAACATGGGTGGTACAGGAGCAAGTGCAGTCGTACACATATTCGGGAGGTGGTCATAGATGGCGATAGCAAGATTCTGGAGAGAGATAAAGCAGCGATACAAAGGCATAGGTGTCAAATGTGGTAATTGTGGCGAGATATTTTTCCCACCGAGAGACATATGTCCGGAATGCCGTAGAGAGAGCTACAAGAAGATGGATGAATACGAGTTGAACGGTACCGGTGAAGTGATAACTTATACGAGAGTAGAGGACCCACATCCTGAATTTGAAGATCTTTGTCCTTATGTGATGGCTATCGTAGAGATGGACGAAGGAGTTAGATTGACCGGTCACATCGTAGATGTGGATTATGACGATATCGAAGCTGGACTCGAAGTTGAGGCCTCTATGAGAAAACTCGGTGAAGATGGCCCTGAAGGCATGATTTACTACGGCTACAAGTTCTGGCCTATAGATAGTAGACGGGGAGAGTAAAACTCAAAAAACCTTTTTCTTTTTCAGTAAGTTTTAAAGCCCTTTTTCTCTTTTATCTTTTTCATGGATGTGTTTGAGACGATAAAAGAGAGGAGCAGTGTAAGATCCTATGAAGGTAAACCTATAATGAAAGGAGATATAGAGTTGATGGTGGAGGCTGCAAGACTCGCTCCCTCTGCCAAAAATCTGCAGCCCTGGAGATTAGTGATAGTTCAGGATCCTGAGCTGCTAGAGGATCTTGTTCCTGTATTCATGGGTCAAAGTTTTGTCGCGGATGCTGGAGCTCTTGTCGTGGGTCTTGTAGATGGATCGAAATGGTCTAAAGTCGATCTCAGTATCGCGATGGATCATCTTTGTTTGGAGGCAGTCGAATTGGGATACGGGACCTGTTGGTTAGGCGCTTTTAAAAAAGAGGGATTAAAGCAGAAAA
>PWEN01000025.1 GCA_003553505.1 Candidatus Nealsoniibacteriota bacterium
TCAAAATCTTTTACTTTTAAAGACCAATAGGCGACTAATGTTAAGGAGATACTATAACTTATCACAGTTGTAATTCCGGCTCCTATTATACCTATTCTTGGAACTAATATTATATTGCCTCCTATATTTATACCGGCAGCAGTTATGTGTGCTATCATATTGTAAATTGTTTTCTTTCTTATGAACAATATTGATTGGAAGGTGTATTTTATTGTCAACACGATTCCTGCGATGCCACTGAAAATCATTATTCTATATCCATTTTGAGCTATCTCTGGATCCGTAAACAGTTCCAAGATCGGATATCCTAATATTATAACTCCTAAAAAATATGGTATGGCGATCACGAGGAAGTATTTGTTACATAAGTTGATGATTTTATTTATTAAATTTATATTATCATTATCATAATGCTCAGAAAGAGCGGGGGGTAAAATAAAGCTAATTATGCTTCCTATAGCAACTGGTATTGCGATCCCCAATGAGTAGGAAGGGGCATAGTATCCAACAAATGTTGCTCCTAAAAAAAATCCAATAACATACCTGTCGCTTGTATTGACTATCCAATTTGAAACTGCTTTAGGAACTAAAGGAATACCAAAATGTAGATATTCTTTGATAGAAGATAACTTAGGCTTAATCAATGGGATTTTCTTTCCTACGAGATATCCCAATACGAATAACATCGATATTCTGATTATTACCAAAGCGAGAAGAGCGCCTAATAGACCATAACCTAAAAGAACCAATATTATAGCGAGTGTAACCTCTCCGTATTTTGTTACAACTCTTAGTATAGCATATTTTTTCATCTCTCTGAAGGCCCTGAAAACTAATAATAAAACATGGTCGATACTTCTTAAAAACACGATAATAGCTAATATCCTGACTACCCACGCTTCACCCTCGAAGATAGCATTAGCGAGAGGATTTGGGAAAAAGTATATTAAAAGAGATGCCGCAGTGGTGATTAACACAATCAGCGTCATAGAAGAATAAAAATCATCTCTGATCTCAGTAATATTTTTTGATTGAAAGTGGCGGGTCATAGCTTCAGGGAGGCCCAAAGATAGGATAGGAAAAAGGATACTAAATGTGGCAAATACTTGAGCCCATAATCCATAACCATAAGCACCCAGAGTTTTCGTTAAAACAGGAATTAGAGCTATTCCTGCAACTCGCATTAAGATGGTAGAAATTCCTACCACACCGATATCTTTGATGAATTTCGCTAATCCATCGCTCTTATTATCATTTTCTTCTTGATTTTTCTTTTTCTCTTCATCAGTGATTATGATTCACCAATTTCCGTAATAATACTTCAGATAAAAATATTTTCATTGTTTCATCTTAACCCTATCAATAAATCACCCTTGAACAAATATCATTCAAAACTATCTTTTTAAACATAAGATATATTGTTTGATTATTAAGATATATTTAAATAAAAGTATTCAAAGGAGACGAGATATCATGAAAGAATTAAAAGAAGCCTTAGGAGTAAATAACGTATTGATTTACGTGTCAGATTCATTGAGATGGGACTATACACCATCAAAAATAACGAATATGGGTCTGAGTTTTAAAACTATAGCATCTTCACTTTACACTTCTTCCTCATTCCCAAGCATATTCACTGGCCTTTATCCAATAAGACATGGAGTTTTTACTTGGGAAGACAAACTATCTTCATGGAATAGAGGAATACTGGATGTCAGTGGTTACGAAATATCTCTTAGATGTGAAACGACCTGGACAACAATGGGTCCAGATGATTCACAGATTCATAGAGTATGTGGTAATCCGCCGGGAAAACCTCTAGAAGAGATGGAAGAACCATTCATCTATATCGAAGATGACAAAGGTGGACATTGCCCCTATGGTTTTGATTTCTCAGAATACGATGGAGACTGTCCTGACTTTTTTGAAGAATACGGAAATAAACCTAGGAGGGAGTTGATAGAGAAATATGAACAAGGAGTCGAAAAAAGTGTCGAGAATTTTGAAAAAAGATTGAAAACTTTAGAAAATAGAGGTTTAAAGGAAAATACTTTAATCGTGTTTACTTCCGATCATGGTGAGCTCTTGGGTGAATATGGAGGACTCATAGGACATGGAAGACCACCCTGTCCAGAACTAGTTTATGTTCCTACCGTTTTTATCCATCCTAAAATCAAAAATAAGGATTCAAACGGCATTATGAGACATGTAGATCTATATCCCACGATAATGGAAACACTAGGACTTAAAGTAAACACTGATCTATTAGATGGTGTGAATATCTTCAAACACAATCCGGAAAAAGGTTTTTCCTTTAGAGAAGGTGGTTTTCAGAAAAGTGATGGAATAAAAAGATATTTCGAATACAAAGGACATTCAGTATGGGATAAAAATGGAGGAATCGTATTTCACAAGCATGGTAAGATCCGATTCACAGGAATGTTCTTGATGTATATCCTTAAAAAACATCCTGATTTCCTCTATATGATCAATTCATTGAAGGGGAACGGTATTATTGAAAAGTTTAAAAGATATAGAAGAGGGCTCAAAAAACTGACAGATTCTAAGATAAGATATGAAAAACCAAATTTTGATCCTAATGAAGCTAAGTCGGAAATAGAAAAATATATGGAAAAAAGTGAAAATTTGAATGAAAGATTAAGAATCAAGAAAAATTTAGGAAATCTCAAGATATGAAATAAAGCCTATTTCTAACCTACTTTTCTCTCCACACGCCCCTTCGCCCAGCTTCAGCTCTATCTCGATATCCTCCTCACCCTAAACATCTAACCCACACCCCGTACCACCTGACGCTGATCATAATCCGAACAGCGTCAGTTCCGTTTCCCCTCCAGATATATATTTTCTTCATCTTAGTCACCCAATTCACCTCTACCATCAGCGTCTGTTTTTCGTATAAAAATTACGAACGACGTCAGGTAACTCGTATCTCGAGGCATACCTGCCGAGAGAGAGTAGGAACTAGTTCCTGCGTACACGAACAATGTCTGATCCCGAGCGTCTTAGACCGAGGGAGCGAGGGATAAAATCCCACAGCTAGCTGACGTAGATCATACATGAACGCCGTCAGGTTATCCCGCTTTTTTTACTCATACGTATTAGGAACTTGTTCCTACTGCGTTTGGAAAATTCTATTTTCCGATACGCCCTTTTCCTAGTTCAAGCTCTATCTCGATATCCTTCTCCCCCTAAACATATATTTACTACATCCCAATGTTATACCACACTAACCA
>PWEN01000057.1 GCA_003553505.1 Candidatus Nealsoniibacteriota bacterium
ATACGGAGATCCTGAAGAGATCGAGAAACTCTATGAAAACATCCAAACCGGAGTGTTGCATAAAGAGGAGAAGGAATGTCTCAGTGATCGTTTGAAACGCCTCATCGAGGAGGTGCAGGTATGAGAAGAGATATCCGCATCTGTGGAAAAGGTGGTCAAGGGATAATGTTAGCAGGTTACATCTTGGGTAAAGCCGCCAGTGTTTTCCACGAGTACAATTCTGTTCAGATGCAGAGTTACGGACCTGAAGCGAGAGGTGGCGCTGCTCGATCTGAAGTAGTTATATCCGATGAAGAGATAGGGTACTGTGGATTGTATTCAGCGGAGTACATGATGGTCATGTCCCAGGAGGCTTACAATAAATACACCGACGACCTGGCAGATGATGCTGTAGTCGTTCTAGATCCAGATCTTGTTCCACATGCTGATATGGAAGGTGCTTATGAAATTCCAGTTACCCGTTTGGCAGAAGAACTAGGTAACAAGATCGTTGCCAATATTATCATGCTGGGAGCGTTCAATGAAGTCGCTGAACTTGTGCCTGAACAAGCTTTAAGAGATTCCGTAAAAGACAGCGTTCCCGGTAGGTTCATAGACCTTAATATGAAAGCTGTAGATACTGGAATAGAGTATTTCAGGTGACTCCAAAAACCTTTCTTTTTTTAACTATTGCAACCTATTTATCCTATCCCATACTTCATTAGCTATCTCTCTGACTTTGGAGGATGGATCTTCTTTTGCAAGCTTCTCAAGTATGGGTTGAGCTTCCGTATCAGATAATTCCCCCAGTGCTCTTACAGCTGTCCATCTAACTTCACCATGAGGGTCCTCTAGCATCTTTAGCAGGTCCTCTTTCACATCTTTGCCACCTAGTTGAGCGATAGATCTAGCCGCTCGCCATCTCACCTTAAAATCCGGATCTTCAAATGCGAGTTTTTTCAACTGTTCAATAGCTTCTACGCAACCTATTTCCCCAAGAACTCTAGCTGCAGCCCTTCTGACTCTTAAGGCATCATCATTTAACCTTTCTATGAGTTCGGGCACGACCCCTTGATGACCTAGTTCAGCTATAGACCATATAGCAGCCCATCTTACATCTGGACTATTGTCTGTCAAAGTGTTCTTAAGACTATCTAGGGCTTTCGGATCCCCTAATTCCCCAAGGGCTTCTACAGCATGTCTTCTATGCCATCTATTCTTTTCATTTAGAGCGATCTCTGTAAGTTTTTGAACCACATTATTATCACCTATAAAACCAAGTGTTTGTGCGGCAGCTCGTCTCACTCCAAAATGTCCATCCTTTAATGTCACCTCTATAAGCTTGTCTGTAATCGATTCATCCCCTAAATCACTGAGTGCTTTGATTGCTCCTATCCGTACGTCACTGTCATTATCATTTAAAGCCGCTAAGAGTTTCTCAATAACACGAGGCTCTCCCATCTCGATAAAAGCATCAGTGATCCTCTTCCGGATAGTAGGTTTATTCTCTAAAATCAGTTTATCCACGAGCCTATCTAATATTTCTTCATCACCGGACTCAGATAAAAGTCTAGCTGCTAGTTTCCTGTTTTGAGGTTCTTCATCTTTAATTATCCTATCCATCATCGCTTCGGCTGCTTCCGGGTCATCGAAGGCTCCGAGGGCTTTCAAAGCGTTTCCTCTTATTTTTGGATCATCATTGTCTAAAGCATGTACAAATTCCAAAAGTGTAGATTTATCACCTAGATATCTGACAGCCCAAACCGAGTTTTTGACCAACTCACTCTCATCCTCGTAGAGTACTCTCTCAATGAATTCTTCCATCCCTATCTCATGGTCCAATTTTCTCACGGCTTCTACAGCTTGTTTTCTAACAGATTTGTTATCATCGTTTACACCGGCTTCGATGAGCGAATCCATGGCGCTTTTATCGTGGATCCTTCCCAATGAATATGCTGCAGTCCCTCTCACTCGAGAATTTTCATCACTTTTTAAAATATTTATAAGATATGGAACAGCTTTTTTACTACTGATTTCACCCAATGCCCAAGTAGATGCCCATCTTACATCTGGATTATTATCTGAAAGGAGAGTGATGAATTCATCTATCAATTCTTCGTTACCTATTATCCCTAAAACCTGAACCGCTCTCACCCTTTCATCTTCATCTTCTGAATCTTTTACCAAGTTTACGAACTTATCGACGGTCTTCTGGTCTTTGATAATATCTATGACAGAGGCAGCTGTCCTCCTTTTCGTGTTTGTGTCGGCATGAAGTGATATATTCGATAATATCTCGATAGTTGACTCCTTATCGATTTTTGCTAGGTCGTAGGCTATGGAACGTTTAACATCAGTATCGGTTTCTTCTAAAACTTTTTGGATAAGTGGTTTTACAGCATCCTCAACACCTATCTGTGCAAGACTCCAAGAAGCAGCCTTTACTATCTCTTTATCGTCGTAATCAAGGAATGTTAATAACTTATCTGACACATCTGAATTCTCGCTGATACCTAATGCTTCGATCACAGGTATCAATGTGTTCTTGAATTCCTTTTCTAATAGATCTAGCAGTTCATCTATAGTTCTTTCTTCATCTATATTTAGAAGGGCATTTACCGCTTCCTTACGGACCTGGAAAGATTTGTCATAAAGCATCCTATCTCTAAGAAGATCCCAAGATGATTCATCACCTATGATTCCCAGCGACCATGCTGAATTGGCCCTCACGTCAGCCTCTTCGTCATTCAGAGTACTTTTTAAAGGGATCAAAGCTTTTTTCGAACCGATAACTCCAAGCGCTCTTGTAGCCCTAGCTCGAACTTTATGATATTTGTCATCACATGCAAAGATCAGAGGTTCTATAACGTTATCATCGCCTATACGTCCCAGGGCTTCGACCGCTTTAAGTCTGATATCATCGTTTCCTTCACCCGTAACTACTTTTTTCAACTCTCTCAGAGAACGTTTATCCCCGATCATCCCAAGAGCCCACGCAGCTGTTTCCCTAACCTCATGATCCTCCTCGGTTCTAAGTATGTCTAGTAAACAATTGACCGATTCACCTTTACCCATATAACCAAGGGCCCATGCAGCAGTACTTTTTACTGCTGTGTGTTCATCGGTTTTGGCAACATCCATGAGAGGTTCTAGTGCTTTTTCATTACACAACGTACCTAAAGCCTCAACTGACCTAAGTCGCACCCGATGATCCTCATCACTGATAGCTTGGATCAAAGGTTCTACGGCTCTTTCATCGGCTATATTCCC
>PWEN01000047.1 GCA_003553505.1 Candidatus Nealsoniibacteriota bacterium
ACGGGATTTAGATAAAAGAGGAGGTGTGAGAGACTTCACCAATCCTTCTCACCAAGTGTATGTTTATCTCCAGGAGACACCAGTAGACTGGGCTATTTTGACCAATGGTGAAAAATGGAGGTTGTATTACTCCGAGACAAGTCATAAACTCGATTCATATTATGAGATAGACCTACCGACACTTTTGGAGAGAGAGGATGGGTTAGAGGCTTTCAAGTATTTTTACCTTCTATTTAGGTCGGAAGCATTTGTTAAAGATAAAAGAGAAAAATGCTTCTTGGATAAAGTTTATGATAAGAGTAATTTGTTCTCGCAAGAGTTAGGCGAGGATTTAAAGGAAAATATATACGAGGCGATTAGGCTATTATCTGAAGGTTTTTTAGAATTTCCCGAAAACGATTTAGATCCCGAAGATGACTTGAACCTGATCCATGACAGTTCCCTGATATACCTCTATAGGTTGATCTTTGTCCTTTATGCAGAAAGCGAAGGGAGAGACTTACTCAACACCAGTAACAGGATATATAACGAAAACTACAGTCTAAATACACTTAAACAGGAAGTCTGCGAGAAGTTAGAGGAAAACGAGACGACTTACACCGATTGGCGAGGTAAGATTTGGGATAGACTTGAAGAACTGTTCGTTTTGATAGATAAAGGAAGTGAGAGTAAAGGAATACCAAGAGAAGAACTGTATATACCGGCCTATAATGGCGGTCTTTTTAGAACCGATATTACCGAAGACACCTCTCAAGAAATTGCCTTCCTACAGAACAATAAGGTCGGAGATTCCTATTTGGTAGAAGTCATCGATTTGCTCACGAGACACGAAAGTCAAAATGGAGAAGGAAGAGTATTCGTTGACTACTCCTCTCTAGATATTAGGCATCTTGGAAGCATCTACGAGGGTCTACTGGAATATAATCTTAACGTCGCTTCCAAGGAGATAGTCGCAGTAAAAGAGGACAAAGAAGAAAAATGGTATATTAAAGAGGAGTATGATGGTGACGAGACGATAATCGAAGAACTGGATGAAGGAGAGATATATCTAACAACTGATAAAGGTGAGAGAAAAGCCACAGGTTCGTATTATACTCCGGAATATGTTGTTCAGTACATCGTAGAAAACACTCTTGACCCTATCTTGGATGATATAAGAGAGGACCTTTTGAAAGAGGGTAGAGGAAATTTTGCAAACCGATTCGCAGAGAGAGTATTTGAATTGAAGGTGTTAGACCCTGCGATGGGCAGTGGACACTTTTTGACTAATGCTGTAGACCATTTAGCAAGAGAGATAGTTGATGCTCATCAAAGACAAGCAGAAGAGGAGGGAGCGGAAAGTGTCGATGAGAGCCACGACATACACTGGGCGAGGAGACAGGTATCACAAAAATGTATCTACGGGGTGGATCTGAATCCAATGGCTGTGGAGTTGGCCAAGGTTTCGCTATGGTTGAGGACGCTTGCGGCACAGCAGCCATTAGCATTCCTGGATCATCATCTTAAGACTGGTAATTCACTAATAGGCTCTGACATCGAAGATATTGAAGAATTGGATTCCAGTGGTAAGAAAGAAGATGTGGGTAACGCAACTTTAGAAGACTTCGGCATGACTTGGAAAGGGACGATGGAGGACCTGATGAGCATCTACCAGGACTTCATTAAAATCGAAAACCAAGAGTTATCGGATATTAAGGAGATGGAAGAGAAGTTCCATGAGTTCGAACACGAACCGATAAAGGAAAGGTTGGAAGCGATGGCTAACGTTCATACTGCACGGGACTTCGGTATAGAAGTTCCTGATGATACCTTCTCCAATATGGCTTCGGCTGTGGATGATAAGGCTAAGTGGGAAGAGATTAAGGAGGAAGACTGGTTCGACGAGGCGCAGAAGTTGGCTGGAGATAGAGAGTTCTTCCACTGGAAGTTGGCTTTTCCCGAGGTTTTCTACGATGAAGAAGGTGAAAAGAAGGAGAATGAAGGCTTTAATGTGGTAATCGGAAATCCGCCGTATGTAAGGATTTATAGAGGGAGACTTGATGAGGAAAACGTAGAATATTGGAGAAAGAAATTCTCTTCAGCATATATGAAATTTGATCTTTATGTATTATTTTTGGAACTTTCAATTGATTTAGCTAATAATGGTGGATATATATCAATGATTATTC
Source organism: Candidatus Nealsoniibacteriota bacterium (assembly GCA_003553505.1). Lineage (GTDB taxonomy): Bacteria > Patescibacteriota > Minisyncoccia > Minisyncoccales > PWPS01 > T1SED10-78. Next base: position 2,169 of record PWEN01000047.1, read on the forward strand.
CAGATAAATTTTTGAATGCACCTTATGGTGAACCCATAAGAAAAAAAACTATTGAAGTAACTTCTCTACGCTCTATTTTAGATTTACGAGAAGTTGAAGTCTTTGAAGATGCGTCGGTATCTAATGTAGTCCCCATATCAAGAAAAGGTGAAAAAAGGGATGATTCGATTTCTATTAAAAAAAGAATAAAAGAGGATTTTATAAAAGAAAAATCTCTCCCTATAGATGTGATAGTTTCTACTCAAGATAAATCCTTTAGAATTTCTAAAGATGAAAAAGATGAAATAATAATTAATAAAATTGAAAAACGAAGTATTGAATTAGAGAAAATTTGTTATTCGAATTGGGGACTTAGAACGGGGTCTAAAGAAAAAACAGAAAAATATGTTGTTGAATCCTCAGGTCATCCAAAAGCTCATCCTATGATTCGTGGAGATAATATTGAAGATAGCTACGTATTAAGACCTCCTTCAGAGTATATAATATATGATAAAGAAAATCTATATAATCCGATGTTTGAAGAATTTTTTGAAAATCAAAAGATAATATTTAGAAAGATTACCGATAGCGGGCTAATGGCTGTGATGGATGAAAATAATTATTATTGTTTTTCTACCTTAATTCCGTGTCTTAATATAAATGATATTTGTCATGTTGAGAGGACAGGTATACCGGAGCCAACAGAATATTCAGATAAATATAATGATTTGTATTTTATTTTATCTCTTGTTAATTCAAAATTGCTAGGATGGTATTATAAGAAAGAATTTTCGGATGAATTAAGTGTAGTTCCAAAACATATCCAACGATTACCTATAAGAAAAATAGTTTTTGAAAATTCATCGAAAAAGAGAAAAGAGAAATTAAATGAAGGAAAAGAATTATTTAAAGAATATCTCTCAGGAGTGGAGAACACCCCTCTTTTTGAATTTGCTAAAAACAATATGAAAGACATCGAGGAGAATGAATCAATAAAGGCAGAAACAATTCATGATTTTCTAGGTTTTTTAGCTAAAAAGATGACTGAGTTAAACAATAAAAAACAGAGTTATAATTTA
>PWEN01000031.1 GCA_003553505.1 Candidatus Nealsoniibacteriota bacterium
AACAACCTCCGGATTCCGAATTGGTCACCAGCACAAGTGCATGCGGCTGCCGCAGCAACTGCGACCCTTCTCCAGCCTGACGGGCTCTACGCAGACGATGCTTGGCTGAGACAATTGGCTACCGGCGAGGACATCGACTCATTGCGAGGAAGGCTCAACGCGCTCGCTTTCGTGGGATTCGGTCTACTCGAAGAGGACCTCGACGTCCTGCTCGACGACTTCACGCTCAGGGGAGTCTCCGAGTCAGAACGGGAAGCCACATCGAGAGCACTTGCCGAGCTTGGAAGTGACAGATGAGCCAGCGCCCCGATGTAGCGACGAATCTGGATGGTGACCGGGTCGGTCTGGCGCTGGCCGGGTACTGGCAGTGGCTGGTGGAAGAGCGTCGGACCGCGCCCGAGTTCGCTATCGCGACGGCCTATTTCAACCCTGGCGGGTTCGAGCAGTTGGCGGACCAGTTGGAAGCGGCAGGGCGGGTGCGGCTGCTGCTGGGTGCGGAACCGGACGCGCAGCAGGACCTGGCGCGGGTGCGGCCGTTGGGGCGTCGGCATCCGTCGCAGGCTGCTGGGGAGCAGTTGCGGGGCCGCCTGTCGGACCATCATGTGCAGATGGCGCAGGACCGGGACCTGCAGGGGTTCTCGGCGGCGGATGACGCACGGCTGCAGCGGCTGTTGGGCTGGTTGCGGTCTGGGAGGGTCGAGGTCCGCCGTCTGGAGTCCCGGTTCTTGCACGGGAAGGCGTACCTGGTCGAGTCCGATGCGGAGGGGGTGCTGGTCGGCTCGTCGAACTTCACGGGTGCGGGTCTGTCATCGAATGTGGAGTTGAACTTGGCGCGGTACGACACGCAGCCGGTGGAGCAGGTCAAGGGTTGGTTCGACCGGCTGTGGGGTGAGGCGGTCGAGTTCGACCTGGCGGGGCTGTACGACCAGCGGTTCCAGGTGTTCGACCCGTACGTCATCTATCTGCGGATGCTGTGGGAGCAGTACCACGCGGACTTGGATGAGGCGGAGCCGTCCCCACACGAGCTGGACTTGACCCAGTTCCAGAAGGACGGGCTGTACCGCGCGATGAAGTATCTGGAGCGCCACAACGGGGTGCTCATCGCGGACGGGGTCGGCCTTGGGAAGACGTATGTGGCGGGCGAGTTGATTCGTCAGGCCACGTTCGACCGGCGGCAGCGTGTGCTGCTCATCTCCCCGGCGGCGTTGCGTGACGGGCCGTGGAAGCAGTTCCTGCTGGAGTACGGCATCGGCGGGGTGGAGGCGGTGTCGTTTGAGCAGCTGTCGAACGACCCGAAACTGGGTGGGACGGGGCGGCATGCGCTGCATTTCGAACCGCGTGAGTACGCGATGGTGGTCATCGACGAGGCGCACGCCTACCGGAACCCGGACGCGGACCGCACCCGTGTGCTCCGCCGCCTCCTGTCCGGGTCGCCACCGAAGCAGCTGGTGTTGTTGACAGCGACGCCGGTGAACAACAGCCTGTGGGACCTGTACCACCTGCTGTCGCTGTTCATCCGCAACGACGGACATTTCCTCGATGCGGGCATCGACTCGCTCCGCAAGCATTTCGCTGAGGCGGAACGGCAGGACCCGGACGCGTTGTCCCCCGATGTGCTGTTCGACGTGCTGGACGCGGTCGCGGTGCGCCGCACCCGCAGGTTCGTGAAGCGGTTCTACCCGGACGAGGTCATCCGTCGGGAGTCGGGCGATATCCCCATCACGTTCCCGCAGTCACAACTGCACCGGGTCGACTACGACTTCGACGGGGTCCTGCCAGGCTTCTTCGAAGAGTTCGCGCACGCGCTCGGCGTCGACCCCGAAGATGACGACAACCCGCTGCCGGGCCCAGACGAGGTCTTCTACGACCCGGGACGCCGGCTCACCCTGGCCCGGTACGCCCCGTCCGCGTTCCTCATCGAGGACGACCCGGAAGCGTTCGAACTACAGGCCGCAGGGCTGCTCCGCTCCGGGCTGCTGAAACGGTTCGAGTCGTCCCCCCATGCGTTCGCGAAGACGTGCGCGAAGATGGCCCGGTCGCACGAATCGTTCCTCGACGCGCTCGATGACGGGTGGGTCCTGACCGGGGACGCGTTGGCGGCGTTCGAGAAGTCTGACACTGACGAGTTCGACCCGGCCTTCGTCGGTGGAGGGGGCCGTCGCGAACCTGCCGACCGGTACAACCTGACGGCCCTACGTACCGCAGTCGAACAAGACCGGCAGCTGCTGCGGCACTTCCAGTCCCGCGCGGAAACCATCGACAACGCCGACGACCCGAAACTCCACGCACTAGTAGACCAGCTAGCTGAAATCGTCACGCAGGCCCGCACAGAGGGCGGCACCGCACAGCAGGAACGTGACCGCCGCAAAGTCATCATCTTCTCGTACTACGCAGACACGGTCGAGTGGATAGCGGAGCACCTCCGGCACGCCACCATCAACGACGACCGCGTCGCCGTGTACACCGACCGCATCGACACCGTGACCGGCTCCGGCGACAAACAGTCCTCGCTGTGGGGTTTCGCACCGGTGTCTGCGCAGGCCCCGGCAGGCACCGCCGACCGGTACGACATCCTCGTCACCACCGACGTGCTCGCCGAAGGCGTGAACCTGCAGCAGGGCCGCCACATCATCAACTTCGACATGCCGTGGAACCCGATGCGGATGGTGCAACGCCACGGCCGCATCGACCGCATCGGGTCCGTCCACGACCGTGTCTACCTCCGGTCGTTCTTCCCATCACAGAAACTCAACAGCCTCCTCGGACTTGAACGGGCCATCCACCGCAAACTCACCCAAGCCGCGAAATCCATCGGGGTTGAAGACGACATCATCCCCGGCATCGACAGCCACACCGAACGCATCTACGGCGCCACCGACGAACAGGTCCGCAGGCTCTACGACAACGACGCGTCACTCCTCGACGACGTCGAACCCTCCGGAGCCCTCTCCGGTGAAGAGTTCCGCCGCGAACTCGCGAAACGCCTCGACGACCCCCGCTACCGCCAGCAGGTCGAAACCCTCCCGTGGGTCGCAGGCACCGGCAAGACCACAACCGGACAACCCGGCTTCGTGTTCTGCGCCCACGTCGGCGACCACCTCCGCCCCGTGTTCCGCCACGTCCCCATCCACCCCGACGGCACCCCCGACCTCGACAACGTCAGCGGTGACGTGCTGCCCTGCCTCG
>PWEN01000013.1 GCA_003553505.1 Candidatus Nealsoniibacteriota bacterium
CCACGGGAGGTTCGGCTTCGGCGGCATTGAGTCTCATCAAAGAGCGCGGTGTCAGAAATCTGAAATTCATGTGTCTGGTAGCTGCCCCCGAGGGCATCGAGCGCGTGCAGAACGATCACGATGATGTCGATATCTTCACCGCGGCCGTCGACGAACACCTCGACGATCATGCCTATATAGTGCCCGGGCTGGGCGATGCAGGAGACCGCCTCTACGGCACCAAATAAAAGCTGACAATCAGCGGCAGAATCCATGATCAGCGGGAAGGTGTGAGAAATGACCTATCTGAGAGTTATGCTGACAGCACTTGCAGTTACATACCTGCTAACCCCGCTCGTCAAAAAAACCGCCAGGGAGCTGGGGGCGGTCGATGAACCGGGCCGCCGCCGCATACATCTGAGGCGGATTCCCAACCTGGGCGGTCTGGCCATATTTGGCGGGTTTATGGTGGCGGTGATCCCCGGTCTGCCTCTCACAGCCGAGGTGCGGGGAATAATGCTGGGTGCCACCTTCATACTGGCCCTGGGGCTTGTGGATGATATCGTAGGGCTCTCACCCCGTCTGAAGCTGCTGGGTCAGATAGCGGCCGCCCTGATACCTGTTCTGGGCGGAGTAACGGTGGATTTTATCACAAATCCCCTCTTCGGGGGTGTAATACAGCTGGGGATATTTAGCATCCCCCTGACGGTTTTATGGATTGTGGGGATCATCAACACACTCAATCTAATAGATGGTCTCGATGGACTGGCCGCGGGTATAACCAGCATAGCAGCTGCCACGCTCTTCTTTGTCAGCCTGCAGCAGGTTGAGCCCGTCTCGGCCGTGATGATGGCTGCTCTGGCCGGCAGCACACTGGCCTTTCTGCGCTTTAATTTTCATCCTGCTGAAATATTTCTCGGTGATGGGGGTGCTATGCTGGCAGGCTATCTGCTGGCTGCGATATCCATAATCGGTGCGCTCAAGAGCGCTGCCGCTGTGACGGTATTTGTCCCGCTTCTGGCCCTGGGCATACCCATCTTCGATACAGCCTATGCCATTTTTCGCCGCTTTTATAATTCTCGCCCCATCTCAAAGGCCGATCACGGCCATCTGCACCACCGGCTGCTGGCACTGGGCTGGTCCCAGCGCAGCATAGCACTGCTGGTCTATGCAGTCAGTTCGCTTTTGGGTGTGCTGGCCGTGCTCGTCAACAGCCTCAATTTTCACAACGGGCTGATAATCATGCTGATTGTTGTCAGCACGCTCACCTACGGCTGCTGGAAACTCGGTATATTCTCCGTCGATCTGCCGGGTGAGGGCAGCAAGCTGGCCGGCAAAAAGAGAAAACAGCAGGAGATAAAAAAATAGAAGCGGCTGAATTTTTAATTTTGGCAAAGGAAAAATTTCAGTTTAAAGGCAGGAATTCTATCCGCTATCAAGAAAAGATAGAAAAGAGAGCTGAAAGTAATCGTGATTACATTAATTTCTTCCGGGAGAAATTATATGGATAAGAATGACTGGTCGAATATAATCAAAGCCGCCGGTCTACTATCCTATCTGGGTATTATCATGGTGGTCTCCATAGGCATCGGCTATTTTCTGGGTTCAACACTTGATCGCTACCTACATACCGAACCCTGGCTGATGATTCTGGGGCTAATAGTCGGTGTGGGCGCCGGTTTTTACGGTGTCTATGAGATTATTAAGGGAGTGATGGCGGATGAATGACGGTCTTTTTTCCCGTTCCCCGGAAGAGGTTGTTAACAGAATAACAAAAAGGGTGCTCTATCCCGGAGCTTTTTTCCTGGCTGCTGCCCTTATCTCGGGGAGCAGTGAAGCTGTTCTGGGGCTCGTCTTCGGGCTGAGCATCAGTCTGCTGCTCTTTCGCCTCAAGCTGGTTCACAGCCGCAGGGCTTTAAGGATGGATAAGGAGAGGGCTAAAAAGTTCATCCGCAACCGCATGGTGGCCAACTACTTCATATTTTTTGTGGTGCTGATGGTGGCTCAGTGGCAGCCGGGACTGGATCTCCTGGCAGCTGTTCTTGGTCTGCTGCTGCTCAAGTTCACCATACTGGCCTCGGCCCTGCTGGAGCTTATAAGAAATTTCTTTGCCGATAAAAAAGAGGAATACTCGCTTTCCCCCCTGTCAGTTCTGAGAAAAGACAGGCTGAAAGAAGAGTATCTTAACCGGGGGAAAGAGGGAGATATCGATATTGATATCGATCTGGAGCTGGATGAGTAATGTGCTTCTGTGAAAGGGGGTTTATCTATGGATCCAGGACCACAGGTTGTGACCTATCTGTTTGGACATGAAGCCTTTCCCATAACCCATACTCTGATCTGGAGCTGGGCGGTTTGTCTGGTCATAATTGTGGGGGCCAGAATGGCCACCAGAAAGATGGCCATGGTCCCGACCGGACTGCAGAATCTGGGTGAGGCGATAGTGGAGCTCACACTGGGGCAGATAGAACCCATGATGCCAGGACATGGGCGCAGGATGCTGCCTCTGATAGGAACCATCTTCATCTATATAGGCCTTTCCAATCTGGTGGGCTTTCTGCCCGCCGTCGATAACCCCACCGCAGACCTCAACACCACGCTCTCGCTGGGACTTCTGGTCTTTGTGATCAGCCACTATGAGGGCATGAAGGCCAACGGGGTTCTGGGGTATATTAAGGGTTTTGCCGAGCCGACTATAGTTCTCTTTCCCCTCAATTTTGTGGGGGAGCTGGCCAAGCCCATCTCCCACTCCTTCCGTCTCTTTGGAAATATGGTCGGTGGAGGAATAATAATTATGCTCATATATCAGGCTGCACCCTGGGTGCTGCCCGTACCGCTGCATGCCTGGTTCGATCTCTTTGTCGGTGCTGTTCAGGCCCTGATCTTCGGCATGATAGCCATAGCCTATATAGCTGTGGCCCGGGACTGATCTCATGCCCTTTCTATACTGTAGAGGAAATGACCTGTAGAGTGAATTATCACTAAAGACAGGGAAAGACCTGACTCATCTGAAGGGATTAATACGAG
>PWEN01000048.1 GCA_003553505.1 Candidatus Nealsoniibacteriota bacterium
AATTAGATGAGCTTTACCAGAGAGCATTAGAGGAGTATGAGGAAGAGAATCTTGAGATAGCCTTGGATAAGTTTCTTTCTCTTCAGGACGAGGGCAGGGATGTTTCCGAGTACATAGAGAACATCGAGGAAAGAATGGAAGAACTTAAAAGAGAAGAGATTGGCGAGATAGTGGGTTCGATGATGCAAGAGATAGACTCTTTTGCTTTAGATGTGAGTGCAGGTGCAAATCATGAAGGCTTTCAATCTTCTCTTTCTGCAAACGTTTTTGTCGATAACAATACAAAAGGAGACCTAAATCTGGAAGTGATCACAGAGGAGGGCAGCGGCATTCTGGAAGCAGAGTTTGTTTCTTTAGATGATTTTTATGTTAAGCTTAGCTCTTTTTCGAGTGTAGCGGCAGAGCAGTTCATGTTTCCTCCTTTTGTTGCTTCACAGTTGGAGGATTCAATGTGGATAAGATTTCCTTCTTCCGTAGAGGACATTGAAGAGGTGGATGCATATATTGAAACGGAAGAGTTGTATGAGCTGCTTATAACTACCTTACAAGAAGAGCTCTACCAAGAAGAGATCGTAGGAGAGGAGGACGGTGTTATAAAGTATCTTGTGAAAATAGATGAAGATGTTGTTTTTGAAGTTTTGGATTTATTATATCAAGAAAACTTACCGGGTGGCGTGAAAGAGCTTGAACTGTTATTGCATGTAAGCAAGGAGAGTGGTTATGTCGAGCGCATACTGCTTGAGAATCATGATTTGTCTTTCGATATATCTATATTTGATCTCAATAAAGGGTTTGAGATAGAGGCTCCGGATGAGTATGAGAATATAGATGAACTGTTGGAGCAGGTCTTTATGTAGGTATTTTTTAATATAACAAAGAAAAACCCCTTAAAAGAGGGGTTTTTTGTTTTTAAGTGTTGACACGGGTTTGCTAGTGGGATAGAATGGGTTCACAGGGTAAGCCTGTGGAAAAAAGTGGGGAAAACCCTCATTCTTTGTGGAAAAATGTTCATAGGAGAATATACATACAAGATAGATGACAAGAAGAGACTTGCTGTGCCGCCCAAGTTTCGTGAAGAGCTAGGCAAGAAAGTTGTTATAACAAAAGGATTGGATTGCTCTTTGTTTCTTTTTACGTTGGATGAGTGGAAAGAGCTTGCCGAGAAGATAAGTAAACTTCCTTTTTCACAAGCTGATGTGCGTGGTTTTTCCAGAACTATGCTTGCTGGAGCAATGGAGGTGGATGTTGACTCTACGGGAAGAATACTTATACCGGACTACTTGAAAAGTTACGCTTTGCTTAAAAAAGAGGTTGTCATTGCGGGAGTTTATAACCGTGTAGAGATTTGGGATAAGGAAGTATGGGAGGACTACAAAAAGAGAACTGAAAATGAGGTCGGCGATATAGCGGAAAGATTAAAAGAGTTAGGTATGTAGCTTATGCATATTCCTGTTTTAAAAGAAGAAGTAATACACTTTTTGGACGTCAAAAAGAACGAGAACTTTATTGACTGTACCGCCGGACAGGGTGGTCACAGCAGGGCTATTCTTGAAAGAAATGCCCCCGAAGGGAAGGTTCTTGCCATAGAGTGGGATAAGTTTCTTTTTTCAAAACTGGAAGACATGGATCGCATGATAAAGGCAAATAACTCCTATGCCATGCTAAAAGAGACGGTGGATGAAGTCAGTCTTGGCCCTGTTTCCGGGATCCTTTTTGATCTGGGATTTTCTTCTTTTCACACAGAGGAGAGTGGAAGAGGATTTTCTTTTATGCGTGATGAACCTCTTGATATGCGTTACAACGAAGATGGTCTACTTACCGCAAAAGAGATCGTCAACAATTACAATGAAAAGAATATAGCGGAGATACTGAGTAAGTGGGGTGAGGAGGATTACGCAAAGAGAATAGCAAAAAAGATAGTTCTTTATAGAAAAGATAAGCCGATAGAAAGAACCAAGCAGCTGGTTGAGATAATAGAGGAGTCTGTTCCAAAGCAAAAAAGAAAAATACACTGTGCGACAAAAACTTTTCAAGCTCTTCGTATAGCGGTGAACGGTGAGATAATAAATTTAAGAGAAGGATTGAAGCAAAGCTTGGAGGTATTAGATGTTGGAGGAAGACTGGTGGTAATAACTTTCCATGGCGTAGAAGACAAGGAGGTTCTTAAGTTTTTCCGCATGAACGATTCCAAGCTGGACATTATTACACAAAGAGCGGTTACTCCGCAGGATGAGGAGTTAAATAAAAACATCCGTTCAAGGTCGGCAAAGTTAAGAGCGGCAATTAAAAAATAATGAAAAATAAATTTAAATTAATATACGCATCTTCTTTCTTCCTGGTACTGTTTCTTTCTTCTTTTTATATTTTTCAGATAATGAACTACACCCAAGAGGTTTATCTTATGCAAAGTTATCAGCAAGAGATGAGTAACATGTCTCGGGAAACTCTTTCACACAACTCTTTTGCATCTCTCTCTGAGGTTGAAAGAAAAGCAAAAGACATGCAGTTCAAAGAAGCAAAAGAAGTTAGTTACATAGAAGTGCTTGGAAGAGATGTTGTAGTAAGATGAGCAATGTGCGTCTCTATTTAGTTTTATTCCTGATGACAGGCCTTGCCTTGGCTGTCTGCTTACGTCTTTTCGATATACAGATCATGTCGGGCGGAAAGTGGAGTGCGCAGGCTCGTGGCCAGCAGATATTTTTTGAACAAACAACGGGAGATAGGGGAGAGATATACATGATGAACAAAAAAGGGGATCCCGTTCCTTTGGCTATAAACAGGGTATTTTTTCATGCATACATATCACCACGTGAGATCAGCGAAGAAGAAAAAGAAGAAACGGCAATAGAGATAGCGGAGGTGCTTGACCTAAACAAGGATTTTGTTTTAGAGCGTATGAATCGCGACTCTTCTTATGAGATCTTGAAGCGTAAATTAACAGAAGAAGAGGCGGAGCAAGCGGGAGATGTTGATAACGTTTATATGGAAAGAGACGTGATGCGCTACTATCCGCAAGGTAATTTTGCTTCTCATGTCATAGGTTTTGTTGATAGGGAAGATGAGGGAAGATACGGTATAGAGCAGCACTATGACAGTATTATGCAAGGAAGGGAGGGTATAAAAGAGGGTCGCAGAGGATCGGGAGGCTTTTTTATAACGCGTGATACTACAGAGAGAGGATTGAATGTGATGCTTACTTTGGACTATAACGTGCAACATTTCACGGAAAACGTTTTGAGGGATGCATATGATGAGTTTAATAGCTCTAGTGCCAGCATTGTTGTTGGTGATCCAAATACGGGAAGGATCATTGCCATGGCGAGCAACCCCGGATTTAATCCTAATCATTACTCGGAAGTAAAAGATTTTTCCGCATTCAAAAATCAAACCGTGCAAAGCTTTTTTGAGCCGGGATCCGTATTTAAACCCATAACGATGGCGGGAGGAATTGATGCTATGGTTGTTGAACCGGATGATACCTATGAAGATGAAGGGCATGTAAGGATTCATGGAAGAACCATACATAACTACGGAAGAAGGACTTGGGGAGAGGTAAGTATGACGGACATAATGAGAAACTCTATTAACACCGGTATAGTGGAGGTTGGTGATCGCCTTGGGCAAGATCTCTTTTTAGAGTACATGGAAGACTTCGGCTTCTTTGAGAAAACAGGGATTGATACTCATGGAGAAGTTGCTTCAGAGAACAAAAATATACTGGAAAGACATGACGTGAACTTTGCCACTGCCGCTTATGGTCACGGAATACAAGTCACTACCATACAACTGTTTCGTGCATTTTCTGTTCTTGCAAACGGCGGAGATCTTATAGTGCCTTATATAACACAAGGAATGGGATCTGATTCTCGTGAAAGTGTGTTGTCTTCGAGTACCATATCGAAGATCACCCCCATGCTTGTTGCCTCTGTTGATGAGGGCTCTGGTTGGAGAGCGGGTGTTCCGGGGTATTATGTTGCCGGTAAAACAGGTACCTCGCAGATACCTTACTCTGTTCTTGGTATTCAGAAGAGCGGATATTCCGATGAAACGATTCAAACTTTTGTAGGATATGCTCCTGCTTATGACCCGGAGTTTGTTGTTGTTGTAAGACTTGATCAGCCAAATACGCCAACTGCAGAACTGTCTGCCGCTCCCGTGGCGGGAGACGTTATAGAGTACATGCTTAAATATAAACAGATACCACCTGACTACCATGATCCTAAAGAATAAAAAAGTGATATTTGTTTGTGGTGAGCACAAAAAAGAGTCTTCCGCTGCTATATCTTCTCTCTTGAAAGACTCTTTTCGAGTGTTAAGCATAGGTGGTTTACCGAAAGCGAGAAGCCTTTTTTCAATTTTCTTTTCTGATGCAATTGTTATTGAGGACAATAAAAAAGAAGATCCTTCAGAGGTAAGAAGGTTTATGAGTAGATGCTCTTCTCCCGTGATCGTTCTTACTGGCACAGGAGAACGCTTACGAAAAAAGAAGCTCCTGTCAGGATTTTCTCACAGTGGTTGTATTATCATAGACTATAGCTTGATGCGCAAGATAAAGGAGAGAAAGGCAAGAAAGGTGATCACGTTTGGTGACAGAAAGAGCGCCGATTTGCACGTTACCGATATAAACAGGGGGATTGAAACCAACTTCAAAGTGAATTATAAAGGAAGTGTGACTCCTTTTTGGATCAAAGGAAGACTCAAAAACAGGGAGATATACGGAGTAATATCCGCACTGGGAGCAGGAATAGTGCTTGATCTTAATCTAGTGGGAATATCGACGAGCATAAGGGAAGGACGTATATTTACAGAAGTTTAAAAATCTGTTATTATTTTGTGCAACAAGGCCCCATCGTCTAGTCTGGTCTAGGACGCCAGGTTCTCATTCTGGTAACAGGGGTTCGAATCCCCTTGGGGTCACATTTTATAAAAAAATATATGCGTATCCTTTACGGAGTTTCCATTCTCGCCGGGACTATTGTTGGAGCGGGACTTTTTTCTTTGCCCTACATAGCTTCGCAGGTAGGAATAAGCTTTATTGTGCTGTATATAGTCGCTCTGGGTGTTGTTTCCATGCTTATACACCTTTTTTTGGGAAAGGTTAGCTTAGAGACTCCCGATTTTATGCGTCTTCCGGGGTTTGCAAACTATCATCTTGGCAAGAAGGCGCAGAACGTAGCTTATGTTTCCGGGATACTTGGCATGATGGGTGCGGTTCTCGCTTATATAATTCTGGGAGGCGGCTTTCTCTACACCTTGTTTTCACAGTATTTTGGAGGGGGAGAGGTGCTCTATACGACGATCTACTTTCTTGTTGGCGCTTATTTCATATTTTTTGGCATAAGGGCTATATCGAAGGTGCAGCTTGGAGGGTTAATATTTTTCTTTATTATACTTGTCGGTATACTACTTCGCGGTATGGACACCATATCGCTAGATAACATTTTTTATATAAAAGAAGGGGCTTTTGATCCCTTTCTTCCTTATGGACCCCTGCTTTTTGCTCTTTGGGGAGGATCTCTTATTCCGGAAATAGAGGAGCTTCTCGGAAAAGAAAAAAAGAAGCTTCCGCTTGTTATTTTTTTAGGAGTGATCGCTGCAGTGATAATATCGATACTGTTTGTGCTTATTATTTTGGGTGTGAGCGGAGAGAATGTTACACAAGACGCTCTTAGTGGTCTTGGTGGTTCTCTTGGCAACGGAGTTGTTTCACTTGCACTTCTTTTCGGATTATTTGCTACCTTTACTTCTTTTGTTGCTATAGGACTTACTTTGAAAAAGATATTTTGGTATGATCTAAAAATAAACAAACACCTTTCTTGGGCGATTACATGTCTTATTCCTTTTTTGTTGTTTATTTTTGGGGCGCGTGACTTTGTTGTTGTTATCGGAACAGTGGGAGCGTTAATGATAGCCGTGGATGCTATTCTTGCCTCTTTTATGTATGAAAAGATAAAATCAAAGAAAGTTCGCCTCATAACTTATCCGCTTATTTTTGTGTTTGTTGCGGGCATAGCTTATGAAATTATCTACTATATAGGATGATACACACTCTTGCCATACTGACAGTTTCTTTTATTGTTATTGTTTTCTCCAGTAAGATAGTAATAGATGCTTTGCATAATCTATCAAAAAGACTGGGATGGAAAGAGTTTGTGGTTGCTTTTTTTGCCGCTTCTGTGGGAGCGGTAATCCCGGAGCTTATAATCGGGACGCGTGCCGCACTTAAAGGCATTCCGGAGCTTGCGCTGGGAAATATTATTGGGCAGAATATTATACTTTTTACTCTTTCTGTCTCTATATGTGCCTTTGTTTTGCGTGAGATAGTGGTTGAGAGTAGAACAGTGCGCGCGGGAACCACTTTTGCGCTCATATCCGTAACCCTTCCTTTTATTCTTCTGTGGAACGGAACCCTTTCTCGCTTAGACGGCGTGATTCTTATTCTTGCTTTTCTTTTTTATATCTACTGGCTTTTCTCAGAGAGGGACAGATTCCTAAAAGATTATGACTCTCTTTACAAGAATCACCACCCATTAAAGGACATACTTACAATACTGCTAGGTTTTGCCGCTATTATTATCAGTGCAGAAGGAATACTTTTTTCGGCACAGAATATAGGTGACTCTCTTGAGATTCCCCTTGCTGTGGTAGGAATATTTGGAATTGGGGTAGGGGTTGCACTCCCGGAAACTTTTTTCTCTGTAGCGCTTGCACGCAGAGGACACTGTTGGATGATAATGGGAGGGCTCATGGGAGCGGTTGCTATATCTTCTACTCTTGTGCTTGGATTGGTAGCGCTTATAGATCCCATATACATTGATGATTTTTCCGTGTTTGAGATTCCGCGTGCCTTTCTTATATTCAGCGGGGCACTGCTTTTATTCTTTGTTCGTACAAGCAATAAGGTAACAAGGAAAGAGGCGTTCATCCTTTTTGTTGTCTATCTGCTCTTTGTTTCTTTCTATATGTTTGATATTTATCCTTTTTAGTGCTATCATAGCGCTCATGAGTGAAGTAGTACTTTTCATTTTATTTGTTTTTGCCGTGCTGGCTGTTGTTGTGTCCGTTCGCAAAGCGAATCTTGACGTAGAGCGTCGCCTTACGGACGTGATAACGAAACAGCTGTCAGAAGTGCGTGGAAGTGTGGACCACACATCGCGTTTTATGAATGACCAAATATCTTCTTTTACAAAGGAGACTGTTCGCATAAAAGAAGAGATGGAGTCTATGCAAGAAGCGGTAAAGGAGATATCTTCCTTTCAAGAGTTTTTCCGTTCTCCTAAGATTCGTGGCCAGTGGGGGGAAGCAGGACTAGAGCATGTGTTGGGAGAGTACTTTCCTCCCGAGCTTTACTCTATGCAACACACATTCTCTTCCGGTGAAAAAGTAGATGCTGTGCTTAAACTTCCCAGCGGAAAACTTCTTCCGATCGATTCCAAGTTTCCTTTTGAGAATTTCCGTAAGATGATCGACGCAGAAGGAGAAGAGAAGGAAGCTTTTCGTAAAAAATTTTTTAACGATGTAAAGGCGCGTATAAAGGAGATATCGGAGAAGTACATAGACCCCTCTGAGGGAACGGTTGATTTTGCTGTTATGTATGTTCCCGCGGAAGCGGTTTATTACGAGATAAACATGGAGCGTGATACCGATATCGCAGAGTATGCTCGCAAAAGGAAGGTCATACTGTCTTCGCCAAACACTTTCTATCTCACTCTTCGAGCCGTAGAGCAGTGGTTTCGTGATACACGCATAACAAGGCACGCGCAAGAGATAATGAAAAGACTCTCACAAGTGGAGAAGGATGGAGAGAAGTTGATGGAGGAGTTTCGTAAGTTGGGGGTGCACATAAATAACGCTTCCTCGGCATATAAAAGTTCTGAAAAGAGGGTCAATCTTCTCGGAAAAAAGGTAAATAAAATATTAAAAGAAGATAAAAAAATAACCGGTCCGCAGGACAAAGAAGTATGATAGCAGTAATACGCACAGGAGGAAAACAGTACATAGTTTCTCCGGGTAGCAAAATAACAGTGGAAAAACTCGACAAAAATGAGGGAGATAAAGTGGAGTTTAATGAGGTGCTTTTGCGCGAGGAAAAGGATGGCAAGCTTTCTTTGGGAACTCCTTATATAGAAGGAGCAAAAGTTACCGGAAAAGTGGTTGAGAACAAGAGGGGAGAGAAGAAGATGATATTCAAGTATAAGCCCAAAAAGAGGCACAAGGTGAAGAAAGGGCACGCACAAAACTATACCGAGGTGGAGATAGAGAAGGTTTAGCTTCTTCCTTTTAAGGCGCTTTTTAGCGTTTCTTCATCTGCATACTCCAGCTCGCCGCCTGTCGGAAGACCTCTTCCCAGGCGGCTTACTTTTACGCCGCAACTCTTTAATACTCTTTCTATATAGAGAGCAGTTGACTCTCCCTCTGTGTTTTGGTTTGTTGCAATAATAACTTCTTTTACTTCTTCTTGAGAAGCCCTTTCCTTCAACTCTTTCCCTCTCACATTATCAAAATCTTTTTTTCTGAGAGGGGACACCGTGCCTCCCATTATAAAATAAAGCCCGCCATAAAACTTTGTTTTTTCTATAGACGTAAGATCTGTTTCTTGTTCTACCACACACAAGGTGCTCTTGTCTCTTCTTTCATCACTACAGATAGAGCATACCTCTTTTTCTGTGGAACGATAGCAGAGAGAGCACATGCTTATATTAGACAGCGCACTTATTGCTTCTATTACATTTTCTCTCTCTTTGTCAGAGAGATTTAAGAGATAAAAGGCAAATCTTGTCGCTGTGCGAGGCCCTACAGTGGGAAAGCGTGAAAGTGTATTTATCAGTTTTTCTATCTCCGGAGGATACATCAGTGTGTTTTATCGAGATTTTTAAAGGACGCTGTATCTTTATCAAAGTATAGTTCCGCTTTTCCTATTGGTCCGTTACGGTGTTTTGCAATAATAACGTCAGCAATATTTCTTCTAGAAGTATCTTCTCTGTAATAGTCTTCACGATAAATAAACATTACAACGTCTGCATCTTGCTCAATTGATCCGCTCTCTCTTAGATCTGAGAGTCGCGGTATTTGAGGAGTTCTCTGCTCCGGTGCTCGTGACAGTTGTGAGAGCGCTATTACCGGTACGTTGAGCTCTTTTGCAAGAGACTTTAATTCGCGTGATATCTCCGTCATCTGCTGTACGGGAGAAGCGCTGGAGTTCTTTGGCTCCATTAGCTGCAAATAATCTATAATGATCAGTCCGAGACCCTTATCTGCTTGCAGCCTTCTTGCCATTGTGCGCATCTGCATGACATTAAAAGAAAAAGAGTCGTCTATGTAAAGAGGGGATCCGGAGAGCGATCCAAAACCTTCTCTTATACGATCAAAATCACTGTCTGCGGGGTCTTTTTTCAGTTTTCCGGTGCGTAACTTCCACAGATTTATTCCTGATATGCTTGCGACAAGACGGTCCACTATCTGGTCTACGGACATCTCCAAACTAAAGATGCCCACCGGAATATCATGATTCATGGCGACGTTTTTGGCGATCTCTGATGCAAGGCTTGATTTTCCCATGCTGGGTCTTGCAGCGAGAATAACAAGATCCGACTTTTGCATGCCGGAGAGTATATTGTCTATATCACTAAATCCGGTCGGTATTCCGCGTGTTTCTCCTCCGTCCTGCGACAAGCGTTCAATTCTCTCAAACGCTTCTTCCAAAGAGTCCTTAATGTGTACAAAGTTTTCTCCACGTGATTTCTGTGATATGGAAAAGATTTTGCTTTCTGCTTCATCAAGCAACTTTTCCACTTCTCTTGACTCGTCATAGGCTGATACGCTTATCTCTTGACCGGATCGTATAAGATCGCGCAGTATTCTCTTTTTTTGTATGATACGTGCATAGTCTGTTGCGTGAGTTGCAGTAGGAACGGAGTTCACCAATTCTGTCAGATAGCTCTTTCCTCCTACCTGTTTTAGGATCTCCTTTTCCTGTAGTCTTCCTGATACGGAAAGCAGGTCTATTGCTTCTTTGCGCTCAAAAAGATCAAGGATCGCTTCATATATATCTTGGTGTGCTTTACTGTAAAAGTCTCTTACCTGAAGGAAGTCGGAAACCTTGAACATAGATTCTCCATCTATCATGATGGAACCAAGCAAAGACTGTTCTGCTTCTAGGTTTTGCGGAGGAATCTTTTCGGTAAGATTGTTGTTCATATCTTTTTTATTCTTGTGCCTTGAGAAGAGTCTTCTATTTTATACCCTTTTTCTTCCGCTTCTTTTCTTATCTTGTCCGCCTCTTCAAATTTTCTTTCTTTTCTCAATCTCTCTCTTTCTTTTGCGAGATTCTTTATGCTGTACGGTATTTTTTCTTCCTCCTCCTTATCAAGTCGAAGTCCAAGAACTCTATCAAAGGAGAGAAGTGTAGCGTACTTTTCTTCTTTTCCGAGATCGGAGCGTAGCAACTTCCATGTGGTGGCAAGCGCTTTGGGAGTATTTAAGTCGTCGTTTATATTCTCTAAAAACTCTCTTCTGTAGGCTTCGTTAGCCCTAGCAGTTGTTTCACAGCGTATCTCTTTTACTTTGCTCTTCAAAGATTCCATTGCCGATTTTGCAGTCCGCATGGCGCTAGAGGAGAAGTTTATCTTTGTGCGGTAGTGCGCGGAAAGGCAGAGGTAGCGATAATCAAGAGGGGAGAACATCTCTTCCTTCAAGGACTCCACAGTAATTATGTTTCCTTTTGATTTTGATAACTTTTTGCTCTTTATGTCGACAAACTCACTATGAAACCAGAATCTTGCCATGTCTTGATTGTAAAGCGCCTCTGCCTGCGCCATTTCGTTTGTATGGTGTACAGGCACATGATCTATTCCTCCGCAGTGTATGTCTATTGGTATTCCCAGTGAGTTTATGCACATCACAACACACTCCGTATGCCACCCCGGAAATCCTTTCCCCCAAGGAGAATCCCACTCCATGTCGCGCTTTTTTCCTTTAGGTGAGAATTTCCATAACGCAAAATCTTCAGGGTTCTTTTTACCCGGAACGGGTTCTACTCTCGCACCCGGTTCTTGATCTACGTTTGCGAGGTTTGCCATCTTTCCGTAATCACTCACTTTGGAGGTATCAAAGTAAACCCCGTCATCTGTTGTGTAAACATACCCCTTGTTTTCCAGCCTCTCTATGAAAGATATCTGCTCTTTTATGGTGTCAGTTGCCTTTATCCACGCAGTGGGCTTTATTATATTTAGCTCTTTTAAGTCGTTCTTGAACGCGGCTGTATATTTTTTTGCTACATCCCAAGCTGTTATCCCGTCTCTTTTTGCACCCACTTCCATTTTATCTTCTCCCTCATCTTCATCGGAGGTGAGATGACCTACATCCGTTATGTTCATTATATGTTTTACGTCATATCCATTGTAGAGTATTGTACGTCTTAGTACGTCTTCGGATATGTATGTGCGCATATTTCCGATATGAGAGTAGAAATAAACAGTGGGTCCGCAAGCGTATATCCGTGCGCACTTTTCATCTTGAGGATAGAATATCTCTTTTTTTCTCTTTAATGTGTTGTATAGCTTAAGCATATTAACATAGATTCTAGCATGGAGAACTTTTAAATACAAACCTTGAAAAATATGGAAAAAAATGTGTGGTGTGCTATAATCAAACAAAATTAAAATCATAAAAATATGGCAGAAGAGATTACAAATGAAGAGTTAAAAGGCATGGGGGTGAAGATTGGCTTTTTGATAAAAAACTCTACCATGCCGGAGGACGTAAAAAAGGAGCTTTTTGATATACTGCCTCTCATGGATATAAATCAGATGGAAAGATTGATGAACATGCTAGAAGCAAAACTAATAGATGAACAGACAAGGGACATAGATAAGGAGTACAAGGAGAAGATCGATAAAGCGTATAGAGAACACTCTTCAAAACAACAAGAGGTTGATAAAAAGTTTTTAAAACGTATAAAAGAAACAATAAATCATGCCTGAAAGAGAAGGGGAAATAAATCGCGAAGAAGAGCAAGAAAAAAGCGGCTTTACGAAAAAAGTAGCTGGTGTTTTTAATAATTCTGAAGTGACAAAACAGGCATCAAAGACTTTTGCGGGCGTCGCTGCTTCTATTGCCGGTGTTAAGTCTTTTTATGATGTTCCCGCTTACTTTAAGCAAAGATTCTCTATTGGAGGAATGGAAGGAAGTGTTGATAGACTCACTGAAAGAATTGACAAGGGTGACTTTGAAGAAGAAGGTCCTTCAAAAGAAAGAGAGGATCTCGAAAAGAGATTGCTCTCCACCAAGGATGCGCGCAAGAAAGGCTCTGAAGCAAGAAAGATAATAGCAGAAGTGATGAGAAGAGAGAGAGGAAAAAAAAGTATCAAAGAAAAGAAGGACGGAGAAACAAGAGAAACAGAGACCACGGAGCTTCTGGATAGGATACTAAAAGATCATGAAGAAGAGACAAGATGGAATGAGGAGAAAAAAGACGCTCTCATGAAGAGCCTACTTGATGATTATACAGAAGCAAAGGTTACTGGCATGCAGGCCAGTAAAGAAGCGCTAAACACTGCGCTTGTTGGTCTTGATCTTGTTGGTCTTCGAGGAGCGATGTATGGAACCATGTCGATTGCGGAAAGATACGAGAGAAAGAAGAAAGAAGCAAAACAGAAAGGGGAGGAGATGGATGTAAGAAAGGATGTTGTTATTGATGGATTAAAGGAGTTCCAAAAAGGGATCACCATGAAAACGGAAGGTGGCTCAAAAGAGAAGGGTCTCGCTTTTATTAAATCTGCAGGAAGCTTGCTAAGGTTTGCCGGTATCGGAGGAACTGCTCTGTCAGGTTTTAGTAATGAAAAAGAGGCTCTTGATAACATCATAGATAACATAGGAGAGAAGAGGTTTAGTGAAATAGGCAGAGACTTTAGAGAGAATATACTCGAAAGGGTTCCGTTTGGTGCAGGTGTGGCGCATGCTGGCGAAGAAGGGGCTCAAGAAGAGAGTGCAGGCTTTTCGTCTGAGCAATTAAAAGCAGAAAAGACAATAGAATCCGGAGAAGAGCTCAATCGTGAAATAAGCAAGATATTTGGAGCGGAGACTGATAATTTACGAGATACAATGACATATCTTGCCGAGGGAGTTAGAAAAGAAGAGATGACCAAGCAAGAGCTCATCACTGTTATAGAAGCAAAACTGGGCTTTATGATGACCGAAGAGCATAGACAAGAGTTTGAGAGAAAGATAAGCAAATACATTGAGACTTATCCTATACACGATTACGGATGGCAGTACAGTGAGTCTGATCCTGTTCAAAGGCCTCACTGGCACGAGTCCAGCAAAAAAGATCTTGAAGACTTCATGATAAAGATA
>PWEN01000068.1 GCA_003553505.1 Candidatus Nealsoniibacteriota bacterium
TCTCGGCTCATTTTTTTCCTCAATATACCATAGGGTGTCGGTTGTATATAATACTTCCCCTTCATTTACTCATCGATTAAAGGCACTCCCATCATTTATTACGGCTCTGCATTACTTTCATCGGATGATATATTATTCTCGCTCCCGCCGAATGAGCCAGATTTAGGGAAAATTTAAATAAAGACCTTCTCTTATATATATCGATAGGAT
The DNA here is from genome assembly GCA_003553505.1 of Candidatus Nealsoniibacteriota bacterium. Lineage (GTDB taxonomy): Bacteria > Patescibacteriota > Minisyncoccia > Minisyncoccales > PWPS01 > T1SED10-78. Next base: position 211 of record PWEN01000068.1, read on the forward strand.
GGCATACGAGGCAGTTATAGACCCTGAAATTCTCCGTGACCTATTATCAGTGGTAAATGTAGCCAACGACGAGGCAGTAATCAAACTCGACGAGATCAACGGCTTGCACACCAGAGTTTCTGACCCTGCCAACACCCTCACCGTCGATTTGCAGATACTCCCGAAAGCGTTTTTTGATTGGGATCCGCCTGAAGTAGAGGTAGTGGTAGATATAGATAAGTGGATAAAGAGGTTAGAGGAGCATACGAAGGAAGCGTATGAAGACAGGGTGAATATAAAATTTGATTTGGGATACAGGCAGTTGGAGTACCACTCCGCTCTGGATGGCGGTCTAGCTCAACAACAAGCACTATTAGATGCTGAAGGTATGACATTCCCTGACCTTAAACCCGTCGAATCGAATATAAGATTAGGGATGGATAGGGACACGCTTTACGATTTTCTCAAGGCGCAGGACAACGATACCGATATTGCCTTTGTTGCTTATCCAGAGGGGTTTGCAGGTAGTGGAGAGGCAGGATTCATCTTGATCGCCTATGAGAAATGGACCCACGAGAAACAGGATTATATAACTCACAAAGACTTCAGTGCGTGGGATCTCCATGTACCGCCACGCCCACCAGGGGTTGATGTTGAGGGTGAGGACAGATCCCTGTTTGTCTCGAACTTTGCGATAGATCATCTCTCTGGGGTTGTAAGGCAACTTGATGAAGCCGATGAGTTGGAGATGAGTTTTGAGGAGGAGCGGGGTCCGTACAAGATGGAAGCCTACCCATATGACCACACGCAAGTGGAGGTCAGGCAAGCACCTAGAGATGTAGATGAAGAACGGATCGATGCCGTCAAAGAGGATGTACCGTTTATTGTCGGTGGTGGTGCCAGCCAATATATGGACTTCACCATCAAGGGAAAACTTCTGTACGAGGTGTCTATGCTAAGACAGATGGCCGACGAATGGATAGGGGTCGTCGATGATGACGGGGTGGTTTTCCATCATTTCTGCCCGGCTAATGTTGCCGTTATCAGGGCTGAACTCCCCCCTGATGCCTTTGAACAGTTCCATACTGACGAATTGGATACGCCGTTCAGATTTGAGTTTGACGCTAATGATCTGTGGGAGAAGGTGAAGGCAGATAAGAGCAAACTATTCCAGTTTGGCTTTGATCCTGAAGAGGAGAAGATGTTCGTAAATCCGGGGATGGGTGAGACCTATAGAGAGGTCGATGTAGATATTGTGGATGAGGAATATTTTGAAGATAAAAGAGGTAGCGTACCAGATATTGAACATACCGTCAAGATGACTCATACCGACGGTACACGGTTGAAGAAAGACCTCACCCAGGCCTTCAAAATAGGAGAGGACGTAGCCTTCTATTCATCTCAGGAGGAGAAAGAACTTCGCCTTTACCCTGGAGATGGGAGGGATGAACCTGCACCTAGTGAATTTGTTTACACGCTCGAAGAGTTGGACAACTTCAGGTGGCTAGCGGATGTTGATTGGGTTTATGAGGTCTATGGCGACTGGTTATGGGCGATAAGGAAGCGTATGAAGGGTGGCGTGCCGGTTGACCTGCATTTTGCCCCTAGAACCCCTCTGCGTGTCCGCTACACTATCGAAGATGATTTAACACTCGACACTTTGATAGCACCTAAGGTAGATCTAGATTGGCAGGTCGTACACGCAACCCTGGGTGATTATCTAGATATGAGCGAAGATGAAGTTAAAGATGTGGTCCAGAGGGAGGAGGAACAGCGTAAAGAAGAGACAGAGGAAGAGCCAGAAGAGGAGCCTGAACCTGAAATAGATACAGAGGAGGTATCTCAAACCGATATTGAGACAGATAAATTAGTTGAAAGACTTGATACACCCGAATTGATCGAAGAGGATATACATGTAGATCGAGATCTGGTCAAGAACTTCACCAAATATAAGGTAAGGGACGCTGAAGAGGGGGACCTGTTCGATGTCCATATCTATTTTGACGAGGATTCTATGATAACTGGAGTTGATATAAAGCATGAAGAGGCTGAAGAATTTAAAGATATAACTCCTTATGAGGAGGGGGATGTTTACGATATACTCGAAGATATGAAAGACTACATACGCACATATCTAGAGAAAGAGGAAGAATCTGAAGAAGAGGTGATACCTGAAGAGGCAGAGGGTCAGATCGATATAGATGATCTGACCAACGATGAGACACTCGATCTATTTGAAGATGTGGCGAGCCACACATACCAGGGCGACGAACAGATAGGCCACCCTTCTAGAGTGGTCCAGGAGTTCCTCTCTTCTGATATATCGAGGGAGAAGGAACTTAGTTTTGACGATTTTACCCAGGATCACCTCAGAGGCTTTAAAGATCCAGATCCACAGGTAGCCAACTACTTCCTCTGGTGGGTGAGCCACTTCCATCCCATTATATGGGAAGAGGCGATGGAAGAGATTGAAGAGGAATCTCTTACAGAGATCGAAACCCATATGGATACGTTCAAAGACAGAGTTAAATATGATTGGGAGATAGAGAACTACAAGTTAGTCGATGACAAGGTTGAATTATACGGCCCCCTTGGCGATCTTGAGACTACTTTATCCCCTACAGGTGTGGACTCTGAATATTTTGAGGAGGAGAAGGAATATATCATCAATAACTTTGAACCGCTTGAGGGTGAGAACCTCAAGTGGGATGATTTCAACGGCAGGACCATCAAGAAGTTAGATATTGTCGATAAGGCCCGACAGCGATACCACAACACCCATGTTGACGATTCCGGCAACTTTGGGTACACGATCTACGATGACGAGGACAACTCATTCACTATGGATGGCGAGTATAACACCGAGAAAGTGATAACTGACTTGAGGATCAAAGAGTATGGTATGGGAGGGGTAGGAACTCAGTTAGCAGATGATGTTGATGATGTTGACGACCTCTTAGGGCTTATCGAGACGGCTATAGAGGCTTATCAGCAAGAGGAGAAGGAAGAGAAGAAAGAGGTCAGCCTTGACAGTTGGATGAACATATACAAGTTAGACCCTGATTACGAGAGGACTTTCCAACACAATTTCTATGCGTGGCTGGATGACCAGGGTTGGGAAGAAAACGAAGATTACGCCCTTGAGAAGAGGTGGAGGATAGCGACTTATGTACCGTTGGATAAAGAGATACAGGATAGATTCCACCTTCTTATGAGCAAGAGCAGGATGGAACCTTTCATCGAACTCTTCACTCTAGCCGATGATATAAATCTAGAGGAGGAAGAAGTGGCAGAAACTATTCAAGATATGGATGAGAGGGGTTTGAAAGACTTTAGATCTCAAAAGTTGAGAAATCTTCTGGAAGAGAAAGGCGTGAACCCAAGCACGGAACTGCTGGATCGTGAGTTGGAACATCTGGTGGAGGAAGCGGAAGAGATGGAGGTAGAGAAAGGGTATGATTTGCCAGAAGAACACTATGGTTGGGAGTTGACAAGTTGGGGTGATGAGAACAACCACAAGTATATGGCAGAGCATCCCCGTGATATTGAAGAAGATTGTCCTGAAGTTGAGTTGTATATCACGAATAGGACTTACGACACGAAAGGCTCTCCCTTGCACGAAGATGTTATCAACCCTGAAGGCAACTATGTGGTGGTGGCCTTCGGGTGCAACAAAGAGTACGATATATTTACACCGGAAGATTTGTTTGGCAGGCATGGGGGAATTGAGAGATATTCTGAAACCGAACAACTCCAAAGAGCAATAGAAAAGGCAAAAGAGTATATGGAAGATCACCCCTCGTATGATTACTGGTCTGAACATATAAGGGGTGAAGAGGAGGAAGAAGAGATCGAAGGCGTGGACCTGGGCGAGGGCGACAAGATCCGTGTACTGACGGAGGACCGAAGGTACGGCACAGGGATGATCTACGACGTGAAGGAGTCAGGAGATAGAAAGCGATACGAGGTCAATTTCCCGGCTATGGGCGGGATACACGACGAACAGATGACCGTAAGTATATGGTCAGATGACGAAGAGTTAGAGGTTGTAGAGCGGTCAGATGATCCTGAATCTGACCTTGGTGATTTCATCCAGAATTGGGATGAGTACAAGGACAGGTATGAAGAGGAGATGAGGTCCTGGGCCGAGCAGAGGATGAGAGTAAAATACGACATGCCGGTATTCCCAACCGGATCGTTCCCCGACGAAGATCGCCAGGCTTTACAAGATATGTTCGGTGTGTGGTTGAAGCGGGCGGATAGGGAAGAAATAGAGGAGGTGCTGGAAGATGAGTACAATCTTTCGAAGGACAGGTTATTATCCCCTAATATAGCGTCTGATCCACAGGGTTATTATAGCATCCTCAGGAGAGAGGCCAGCAAAGGTGTAGGTTTAAAGACTCACTGGTTTGAACCCCTTATCAAGGAGTATTTCGCCAGATACTATGAACCTGAAGTGATAGAGGAAGAAGAGGTGGAAGAACCTGAAGAGGATGAAGTTGAAGAGGACCAAGTGTTCGAGATGGAGGTTGATTTCAACAAAGCCGTCACCACCGACTATATACGATCTCAAATCGTGGGGAAATATTCAGCGTTTGTGAAGGGGTACAAGGATGCGATGGAGTCTATGGTGGAGAGGCGGTGGATTCCACCGGAGAGAAAGGTACGCTCTTCTGATCCCAAAGATGAGAGGGAAGAAGCCAAAGGTATCAACGAAGCGAGGGAGGACTTTGCCTCGATGTGGGAAGAATATTTAAGTGAGATTGAAGATAATTATCCACACGCCTTCGGCTATCAACTAAGAGTTTGCGGTGATCCGAGGAGGGAGGAATCCCTCAGCCGTAAGTTGGAGGCCGCCAAAAATTGGGCACAATCATTAGATAAACTGGCTGAAGAGTATGATAGCCTTGAAGCGATAGATGAAGATACAGAAGATTATTATATAGAAAAAGAGGCAGAGATGATGGAAAAAGAGGATTGGAATTACCTGTATGTGAGCGAAGAACCGCCGATTGATGGTCAACTGGAAAGCGACCTGAAGGATAAAGGATGGGAACCGAAGGAAGATTTTGAGGTTTATAACCAATCAGGCAAGGTTGGATCTGCCAAACCCATACCTTATGAGGTCTTTGAAGATCACGACCTCAAACTATCGGATTCGGATGTATCACCTGATATAAATCTGGAAGATATAGCCGAGAGACTTGACACCAGCACTGAAGAACTAGCACCCGTGATAACCGCCGAACCAGACAATGTGTCAGAAGAGGAAGCGAAGAGCGTAGTCAACCGGTATGTAAGAGAGAAGGATCTAGATAACCAGATGATGGTCACCGATGCGTATCAGGCCCTTATCAAGCAGGGTAGAGAGATTTTAGGCGGGGCTACACCGGAAGCGGAACCTATGGAGGAGGTCGAGGAGGTAGAGGAAGAGGAAGAACCGGCAGAAGAACCTGCACCGGTACCATCTGAGACGGGTCAGGAGATCAAAGATAACCTTAAAGAGGCTCTAGCGAGCATCCATCAAGGTATGGTCGATGTGACTATAAGCATCAACGAGAAGCAACGCCAGATACAACTCGATCCGAGGATAAAGGATTCACACGAAGATGAGTTCATGGAGGACTTGCCCCTTCTGACAGGGAGCTTCGATGAACAGGAAGAACTTGTAGAACACTTTGCAGAGGATTTTGAAGATGCCAAAAAACTCGATCCTGATATGACGGATGAAGAGGCAAAAGAGGTCAGAAGCAAGTATCAGGATCTCGTCGAGTTCCTAGAACAGGTCCATGTCGGTAAAGATGATAAGGAAAAACAGTTGAGACGGGAGTTGCTGACCGAGATCGAGGGGGTCGCACCCGACCTGGTCCGTGAGTATTCGTTTTCTCTCATAATGGACCAGCATATGCCTGACAGGATCGAGGTCATCTTCTTCATAGAAAAGAACCCACCAGAGTGGTATCCAGAAGTAAGACACCAGGGCCATCTTGTTAACGAGCGGATCAAACTCACCACAGACTATTCCCGACCAGACAAACTTGAAGTCAAATGGAGAAATCTTGTAGAGTTTTTGGACTTGAGGAACGATGAGGGTGATTTTACAGATAAACTCGAAAAGTTAGATGAACTGCGTGCATACGACATCAAGGAGAAGAAAGTTGACCTCAAGGAACACCTCTTCACCAGCAACAACATAAGGAGCTTGGTCCAAATAGGTTTAACATCTGGTGAGGCCATATCTTATGTTGAAACGATCATCAACGATTTCATAGCCAACCTCTCATATTCCACCTACGCCGCTCAACTGATCTATCTTTTTGACCAGGGGGACACCTATGCTCAGATCAAAGTCGAGGAGTACCTCAGTGAGAAGGCACCTAGCGTGGTATCGAAGGCGTGGTACACAGTGAAGGCTTACGAGACATGGGAGAACAAAGACGAGTTCGATCCCACAGAGTTTGCGTGGGGCTGGTTCAAGGTCCATATACCGGAGAAAGGTACGGAACTCACGGTTGATGAATTAAAGTCCTTGAGAGAAACAGATTCACAAGGCGCACCTCTCCCACCGAGAGAGATGAGAGATGAAGGTGTGAAAGCCCCCCCCTCAAAGTTTGATGTGGGTGATATAGCGATATACGGAATAGCCGGTGAAGGTATGAAGGTCGAGATCACAGATAAAGACTACCTACCCAGAAAGGGCGTACATATATACGATTTCCACATGGCCGATGACGAGTACGAGACAAGAAGTGAGATCAGAGAGAGGTCTCTCGAAAAACCCGAAGAATATGAAGGTGAACTGGAGGAAGAAGAGAAGAAAGTGGAAGAAAAGGAAAAACCGGCAGAAGAACCGGAGGCAGAGGAAATTGAAGGTGTAGATCTGGAGGAGTCCTACCAAGAAGGATACGATGATGCTATGGCGTATCTCAAAGATGATGTGCCTATCTCTAAACAGGAGATCGGCCCTGATTTGAAGGGAACTAAACGGGCATATAATGAAGGGTGGAACGACGCTCTTACGGATTACCACGCAGAAGAGGACAGACCTGAAGAACCAGAGGAATATCACGAAGGATATGACGAAGCCCAGGAACTCCTTGAGAAGGATATACCCCTGAAAAAGAAAGAGATCAAGGAAGCGATAGATGAGGATGAAAGGCAACATAGAAGAGGTTGGAACGAGGCGGTGGAGGATTATGAAGTGGGACCAGAACCCGAAGTGGTTGAAGAAGAGCCAGAAGAGGAGCCTGAAACTGAAGAGGAAGAAGAAGGATTAGATTGGGAAGAGTGGGAGGAATTTGTTGACGAAACCGACCTGAAAACCTACGAAAAGGTTGAGGATCATCCCAAGTACATCACCTCACCCATTTACATCCTGTACAACGAAGAAGGTGAGGAAGTGACACACCACACACCCCACGACTATCTGTTCGAGAAAAAAGCACAGTGGATAGAAGAGAACCTCAAAGTGGTTGAGGAAGAACCTGAACCTGAAGAGGAGGAAGAGCCTGAAGAGGGGTGGCCGATAGGTAAGAAAGTTGAGTATATGGCTAAAGAGTGGAGGATCATAGACAAGGATGTTCCAGAGTTCCTAGATCAGGTCAGGTACGATATAGAGGAGATAGATAACCCTGAAAATACCAGGGAGGATATACGGCAAAAAAGTCTGGAGGAAATATAGATGGCGAGGCAGGTCCCATTACGGGTGTTCAAGGACGGGATAGACGCAAGGCTGGATGCCACAAAGTCGTCTCCAACTGATCTGTTGTACCATACCACTAGAAGTATAGAGGGTATCGAAGAGGAGGGGATGATTATGCCCGTGTCCAAAATAGGAGGTGATACAGGTACATGGCTCTCTGAAGTACCAGCGTTCACCCAGGACCGCAAGTATGCTTTTGAAATACCGATCAACGCTCTAGAAGAGCAGAAGCTGGAGGCCGGTGAGGAGTACAGAGGTAAGAAAAGCAGAGATATAGGGAGATGGGGCAAGTGGTATGTGTATCGTGAAATTATCCCTCTCAAGGATGTGGTGCGTGTTCTATATTGGACCGGCGGCGACCCTCACAAAATGCCGTTAAACGATGTAGCGGAGGAAGTAGTCCTAAATGAAGAGGAAGAAGCAGGGAGAGATGCGCTCTACCCCGACATAGGCGGTGCTGAGGCGGAAAAGAAGGAAGAGATGCCCCATACCACCTCTAAGGATCTAGTCAAGTATATGGGCAAGAAATGGGAGGTTGTAGATAAAGAAGAATCCGAATACATAAATCAAGTCAGGTATGACCTGAAAGAGGTCGATAACCCCGAAAATACTAGGGAGGGAATACGAGAAAAAAGCCTGGAGGAAATCTAGAGATGTCGCCAGGGTATGTTCCTGACCTATACGATCCAGAAAAAACAGGCGAATATATAGAGTATGAATTTACAAAACTCAAGGATGTACAGATAGAGGCGGTTGATAGATTCCTGAAGAACAAAAAAGGGATCGTCGCCCTGGGGACCGGTTATGGAAAAACTGCCGTCGGATTTGAGGCGATCAACCAACTCGACTTCCCCAAGACCATCATGGTCGTACCCACCACCCCTCTGATAGACCAACACTCCGAAACCCTTACCGGGCGTCATAACCTTATACCGGATGTGGAGATCGGGAGATACTACGGGCTTGAAAAACATCACGGGCATATAACCTTCACCACCTACGATTCTGCACGACTTTATCCTGAAATTCTAGACCGTTATGAGTTTGTAATATTGGATGAAACTCACCACCTCAAGGGGGAAGAACGATTCAAAGCCATCATGCCGAAGATCAGGGAAAAAGAATGGGTTCTTGGATTGACGGCCACCCCGCCTGAAAGAGAGGAGGAAGGAAGGTCTGGAGAGGTTCTAGATGAACTGCCGGTCCTTATGCACAGAGGGCTGAGAGAAGGGGCGGCGGCAGGACATGTCGCCCCTCAACGCCTACATAAAGTCCCCGTCGAGTTCACACCTAGTGAACGAACGGCGTATGATACGGCGATGACGAAGCGGAAGAAGGCGGCCAGAGGGTTGGGTACTTGGGATTATAAGGAGATAGGAAAATTGGTGAACACGGGAACTCCGAGAGAACGAAAACTCGCCAAATCGTTTTTCAAGTGGAACACCAAGAGCAAACGGATACTCGCTGGTGCTAGGAAAAAATTTCCAGAGGTTCTAGAACTAGCTAGAGATCACAAAGACGAGAAGATAATGTTGTTCACCATGTTTAAAGACAACTTGAAAGAACTGACCAAGTATCTTAACGAAAATGGTATAGATACTGAATATATAGTTGGGGAAACACCCGAGGCAGAGCGTCAGAGATTGTTAAAGGAGTTCGATAGGAATGAGTTCGATGTTTTGGCTTCGATCAAGGTTTTAGCCGAAGGTTATGATGTTCCAGAGTGTGGCGTGGCGATTTTCGTCGGCTCGGGTTCGGGTACTAGGAAATTGACGCAGAAGGTCGGGCGGATCGTCAGACCAAAAGAGGGGAAGGTCGCCGATGTATATGCTATCTATGTGCCCAACACCAGAGAAGATGCCGTCGTCGATAACTTGAAGGATATAACGGGTGCGGATGTAGAGGTTGTGGTTGAAGAGGAAGAGGAAGAAGAAGTTGATATTACGGACACGATAGAGAAGGTGAAGAATTTTGCGGAGGGAGAAGAGATAGAGGCATCTGAAGAGACCATAGGCAAGGTCAAAGACTTTATCGGGATTGAAGAGGAAGAGGAGGTAGCCGAAGAAGAGGAGAGAAAGGTAGAACAACAATTCGAGGTTGGCGATGTGGTGGATTACTACGGTAGATCAGTAGTGATCTCCTCGGCAGAGTACGACTACATAGACGACACATATTACTATGATGTCTTGGGTGAAGAGGATAAGAGGTTCACCCGTCAAGATGTTCGTCAGGATCATCTAGAGAAACTCGAAGGTGCTGACGCTACTAAATCGTGGGATGAATTGGAGAAAAATAGCGAATATCTAAAAAAATGTAGAAAAGGGAAAGGGTTTTGAGTTCACTCTTCCTCGTCGTCATCCATAGATTCTACCTGTTCTTTGACTTTCTCCATCTTCGCTAGTCCTTCCTTTATAGCGTTCTCGATCTCGTCTTTGTGATCTTGGATTCTATCGTTCAACGGGCAGTTCCTTTCGCTGAATATCTTCTTACCTCTGTCCATCTTACTCAACACCTGATACCACTCATCTTCCATCTCATCGAATAGTCTTGCACTCGCCCGTGCAATATCTGATGATTCCAAATCCCTCATATTCAACTTTGCTATGCTTGTAGCCACTCTCAAAATCCCCTGTTTCTTCCGTATGCCTGTTTTCTCCTTTTCCTTTTTGATGACTATCTGAATAAGTATATCCGCTATCTTCCTTGTCTGATTGGTCATCCTCGGCTGTATCGATCTTATGTAGTTGATGAAATTTCTCAAATCTTTAGCACCGTGTTCACCTGTATCCTTAAACCAATTCTGAACTATCCCTGACATTATTTCCATCTGCTCTTTTCTACTGTACTCTTCCATCTCAAAATGGAAGTCAAACCTGTCTATCAGTTCATCCCTGAATTGTCCTATCCTATTGCAGGTTGCCAACACTCTGCACTCCGCTTCAAAAGACGCTGACATACCGCCTTTTTCTATCTCTATCATACCTTCTTCCATCGAAGTGAGTAGTCCTTTACGGTCATCTCTAGCCATTTCATCTAACTCTTCTACGACGAGAATATCTCCGTTCGCCCTCGGTAATGCACCTTTCGTGATCTCTTCTCCTCTTGCGTCGCCTTTAAGACCTACTTCACTAGCCGTGTCCGTTATCTCCGTATTGAGTTGGTATGCTACCCACCTGACCATATCTGACTTACCCGTACCTTCTTTCCCTGATAGTAATACTGACACTCTCCCTCGATCACTCGCCACATCGCCGTGTGATGCAATCGCTAGTAATATCGCTGTTTTGATCTCCTCTAGGTTAATCACTTTAGGATTCACCGTTGGTAGCCAATACGCTATTGCGTCGTCTTTTCCGTTCCAATTTGAATCCTTGAGTTCTTCCCACTCGTCTATATTTCCTCTTTCGTGTTTCTCGACCATACTATCACTTGTACTCTTTTATCTGTTCTTTAATCTTTTCTATGCTCTCGCTACTGTCCTCTTCTCCTTCGCTCATATCTAGGTCAACTATCGCCTGACGCAGATCACCGTTAGACCGTTCCGCTATCTTCTCTATATCCGCTTCTATATCCTCTACTTGGCTTATTATGTCGATCCTATCCTTGATGGTATCTGTGTCTATCTTCGTAAATTCATACGACTTACAACGGCTCTGTATCGGTTCTATGAGTTTATCGTAATGGTTCGTGCAGAAGATGACCGTCGTATCGAATTTCTCTAGAGGTCTTTTGAAGGATTTTTGTGCCTCTGGTGTCAACTGTCCTGCCTCTTCGAGTAAGACTATCCTCTTACCGCCCATACTGTATCGTAGGCTGTCTATGATCGTTTCTCTCATATCTTCAACCCTATTGGTCTTACTAGCGTTGAACTCCACTAGATTCGCCCGTGAATCGTTTGCTAGAGCGTGTGCCGTTGCCGTCTTGCCCAACCCTGCCTTTCCATAGAAGATAAGGTTAGGAAGGGGTTTGTTCTCCTCTATCTTCCGTTTTAACGGTTCTATCGCCTGATCCTGTCCAACTACATCGTCTAAACTTTGTGGTCTGTATTTCTCCGTTAACATATCTATTCCCCTCTCGATTCTATCCTCGGTGCTAGAAGGTATCTGATATTCATCTCTTCGCTGTCCACTTGCATATCCATCGGATAGTCCGCCCCTAGATGGATACTTACATCTTCCTTGTTTGGCAGGGTGCTTACGAGAGCGTGGAGATAATCTAGTGCGAAGAGTGATCGCACATCTTCCTCGGTATGCCAACTGACCAAATCTTCTGCTGGTATTGTTGCTTCTAGTATGTCCTCATCCTCTACAGAGTGCATGAACAACTGTTCACCTGTTTTTCCTTCACCCATCTCTATCGTTATGTGGTCTGATATAGCGTTTGAATTACCGACTATCTTGCTTAGTGTACCTATATTGATTGTAAAGTCATTTGGCAGGTCGAGTTCTGGTATGTTCGGTTCTGTCATACCTGCGGTGTCCAATAGAGGCATTTTCCTATCTCTGTACTCCCCACTAATCACCAGATGATTGCTTGTGTCATCGCCTATCTCTTCTTTCTCTTCTCGTACATCCACGAATCTTCCTGATAACTCCTCGTTCTTCTGTACTACATATTCCACTAGCCCGTCGATCATACCGTCAGGTATATCATTTATCAGTTTTTGTTCTACCCCTTCGCCGTTCTCTGATACAAAGGATTCTACATCTATCCCTATCTCGTCTGCCCCGTCGATCACTAAATCCTTGTTCAAGTCTGTGTCGTACTCCTCGTCGTTTGAGATCAGTTCCGTCAGGTACTCCTTATCTGTCATCTCGATCAGTTCCTTCTCCTCTTCATCGTACTCTATGTATTCTATCTCCACTTTCAACTGTAGTATATCTCTAGCGTCGAATTTCTCCAACTGCTCTACCACTTTGTCTAGGTTCACCCCTAGTTCTCCTAAAATCTCTGTATCGCCTACATCCTCGAAGGTTTCAAATGCTTCCCTGTGTAGCGTCGTATCCACCATACAGACATGGGCGGGATCGACTTCTTTGGCGTATATCCCATCTTCTGTCAGTTTCCATTTACTCTCGTCGCACACTACCTTCA
>PWEN01000066.1 GCA_003553505.1 Candidatus Nealsoniibacteriota bacterium
GTGATGACTTCATCCATCTCACTGAGAGTATCTACTGCCCTATCCACACCGACGCTTCCATCGAGTTCGATCTCTGCCATACCGAATTCAGAAAATACTCGAGAAGTACTTCCACCGATCTTACTCGATAACTCATCAGACCTGAGCTTCAAGGCTGTCTCTTCACCGTACCTATTTACTCTCTCGGTATCAGGCGTTTCTAGATGTACTAAAACCCTATCTTCAGAGTACTTAAAATCTTCATCAGAACTTAGAGTCTCCGAAGGAGGATCTTCTCTATATATCATATTGTTGACCAATTCATTATCCTCAGCCCCTTCCAATAGGATACCTTGACCTTCTTCGGATCTTACGCTATTATCCTTCAACGAGTTTTCAGAGCTCTCATAAAGGTGGATACCACCATTAGTATTGTTCTCGAATGTGTTGTTGATCAGCTGTCCGTTCGATGTATTGTAGATTTGGATACCTCTGTTAGAGAAGTATCTACTAGTACCTTCACTGGTATTGTGTAGATGACTTTCTCTTATCTCGAAATGATCGGTCACGTTACCGATGAATATACCATATCCAAAACCTTGACCGTCTATCTCGAGTCCCTCGATCACGTAAGGATCCTCTTCACTTCCATCTCCGGACCAATCACTCTCCATCGATTTGTTTTCGAATTCTTCGTCACTGTTGATACGGATGGGATCGCTTTCACTGTATTCTAACTCAGGATCAAACATCTCAGGAGACGGCTCGCTAGAAAATTTTTCGTCTGGAAGATCGTATCCTTCCTCATGCTTTCCCTCTGTGTTCCAGTAGCTTCCCTCGACCATGCTCTCCCGCTCTTCAAGGTAGGACATCCTTTTTGCATCCTCTTCTTTATCAGAACTCGTTTCGATCTCAGTATCCTCCTCTAGAGCCGTTCTCTCGACATTTTGATTAAATACAGGGATAAAACTGAATAAAAGAATGAAGATGACGAGTAGTACATACAGCTTTCTTTGCATATTCTACCCTCTATTACACATGTATATACACGGTATGAGTGAATTAAAAAGTTTTTGAGTTGATAGGAACTATAAAAACTTACTAACCTTTTTATATGACCTTATCTTGTTTTCACCCCATATACGCCTTATAAAACGAAAAAGATCATTTTAAAAATTTGAGGAGGAAGAAAAAATATGGTACAACTCCATGACCAAACGTTAAGAGACGCGCACCAATCCGTTCTAGCTACCAGATTGAGAACGGAAGACATGTTACCTATTTGTGACAAGATGGATCAGGTGGGTTTCGACTCCATGGAGATATGGGGTGGAGCCACTTTTGATGCGTGTATCAGATATCTAGACGAAGATCCCTGGGAAAGGCTGAACAAGCTCAGCGATGCTTTACCAAACACGAGGGTGCAGATGTTGGAAAGGGCTATGAACATCGTAGCTTACAAAAATTATCCAGACGACGTTGTGAAAAAATTCATCCACTACGCTTATAAAAACGGCTGTGACAGCTTCAGGATCTTTGATGCGTTGAACGATCTTAGAAACATGAAAGTCCCTATAGAACAGGCCAAAAAAGAAGGAGCCCACGTTCAAGGCTCTCTCTGTTATACTATCTCGCCGATACATACCGTTGAAAAATACGTGGAAAAGTTCAAAGAACTGGAAAAGATGGGATGCGATTCTCTATGTATAAAGGACATGGCAGGCATGATCTCGCCTCCCAGGGCCTACGACATAATAAAAGGATGTAAAGAGGCCGGGATAGACATACCGATAGATCTTCACAGCCATAACACGTCCGGCATGACCGGCATGGCTTACATGAAAGCAATCGATGCAGGTGTCGACGTCATCGATACTTCTTTCTCTACTCTTACAGGAGCGACGGGACAACCTCCGACAGAATCTGTGACCGCCGCGTTACAGGGAACGGAACACGACACTGGATACGATATGGACCTGCTGATGGAGATAAGGGATTACTTCGGTGATATATGGAACAAATACAGGCATCTTCATCGGGAACAAGCTCTCAGGATAGATCCTTCAGTTACTGTTCACCAGATACCAGGAGGCATGCTTTCTAACCTTGTCAATCAGCTGGAAAAGCAGGGGGCCGCGGACAAATACGAAGAAGTTCTGAAGGAAGTGCCGAAGGTAAGAGAAGAATTCGGTCATCCTCCATTGGTTACGCCTTCATCTCAGGTCGTCGGTGTTCAAGCTGTCATGAACGTCAAGTTCGGCAGGTACGAGAAGATAACCAACGATACGAAACAATACTTCCGCGGCATGTATGGAAGGCCTCCTGGAGAGATATCCGAAGAGATGTACGAAAAGATCCTAGGACCCGATTGGGAAGATGAAGTCATCGATGAAAGACCTGCAAGTTTATTAGAGCCTGAATTCGAGAAGAACAAGGACTTCCTGGAAGACAAAGGCCTGTTGAACAAGCCTGAAGATGTCCTGACTTACACGATCTATCCGGATATAGGTCTCAAATTCCTGAAAGGAGAGGTCGAAGCAGAATTTTACTCTGAAGACCTTCCGCTAGAGACCAAGGATAACGGAGAGGAGAAGAAAGCTTCCAGAAAGGTGAGTTATCCGTGGGAAGGAAAGGTACAGATAAACGGCCAGAAATACGACGTGCTCATGAAGAGCGCCGATAAGGTACAGGTGAACGGAAAGACTTACGACGTTTCCGTGCTTTACCCAGAAGGCGGACAACCCGAACCATCAGGAGGTTCAGAAGAAGAACAGGAAGAGATGAGCGGTGAAGAGATGCAGATAAACTCGCCGATGTTGGGGACCATACTTGAATTGAAGGTCAA
>PWEN01000043.1 GCA_003553505.1 Candidatus Nealsoniibacteriota bacterium
ATACCACCTTGCTCTTTGTTCACGATCGTATTTTATGGGGCTTGGCATACGCATATTTTTATTAGTTAACACCTGTTACCCTTCAGTATATCAAGTGTCACCCCATGGTGTTAACTATACAGTATATAGACATCTATCTTCCTTTTTGCTATGCTTTGCAAACTATGAAGTTAATACTAGTAGAAAGTCCCACAAAAACAAAAACGATATCCAAGATGCTTGGAAAGGAATACAAAGTACTGGCATCTGGAGGACATGTACGTGACCTTCCCAAGAGCAAAATGGGCATAGATGAAGAAAGTCTCGAGCCACACTATGTAGTTCCTTCAAAGGCAAGAAAGAACATAAAAGAGTTAAAAGAAGCTGTAAAAGAGGCAGAAGAGGTGTATATGGCCACCGACCCGGATCGAGAAGGAGAGGCAATCTCCTATCATCTAAAAGAAGCTTTAAAGATAAAAGACTATAAGCGTGTGTCTTTTAATGAAATAACGGCGGGAGCGATAGAAAAGGCACTCCAGAAACCACGTGACATTGATATGAGTCTTGTTGACGCACAGCAGGCACGAAGAGTATTGGACCGTCTTGTAGGGTATAATCTCTCTCCTTTTTTGTGGAAAAAGGTCACTAAAGGACTCTCTGCCGGAAGAGTACAGTCTGCCGCTTTAAGATTAATAGCAGACAGAGAGAAAGAGATACAGTCATTTACCCCGGAAGAGTACTGGAGCATTACAGCCCTTCTCGGGGCAGAAAAGGAAGAGTTTTTTGCTCAACTAAAAAAAATTGCGAACAAGAAGGCTTCTATAGGCAATGAACAAGAAGCAGAAGAGATAGAAAAGAAGCTAAAATCCTCCTCCTTTAATGTAAGAGAGATAGAAAAAAAAGAAAGAAGCAAAAGTCCTCACCCTCCTTTTAGCACCTCTACCATGCAACAAGAGGCTTTCAACAAGATACGCTTCTCTTCCAAGCAAACAATGAGTGTAGCGCAAAAGCTATACGAAAAAGGACTTATAACCTATCACCGCACAGACTCTTTTCACGTTTCCGCGGAATCAAAAAAAGCGGCAAAAGATCTTATACTGAAAAACTACGGAAAAGAGTACCACAAGGAGCGTGATTTTGCGGCGAAAGGAAGAACGCAAGAGGCGCACGAAGCAGTAAGGCCTTCTTATTTAAAACGCAAGCCAGAAGAAGTAAAAGATCTTACCGATCAAGAAAGAAAGCTGTATAGTCTTATTTGGAAAAGATTCATCTCTTCTCAGATGACAAACGCTGTTTTTCATAAAACAGTCGCAAGAATAGACGCAGGAGAGCTTCTATTGGAAGCAAAAGGCATGGTAATGAAGTTCGAAGGATTTACTAAGGTTTACAATATAAAGTTTGAAGAGGAAGAGCTTCCGGAGCTAAAAGAAGGAGAAGATGTGAAACTAAAAAGGGTAGACAAAAAACAACACTTTACAAAGCCTCCCGCAAGATTTACGGAAGCAAGTCTCGTAAAAGAACTGGAAAAACACGGCATAGGACGCCCATCCACCTACGCCCCCATAATATCAACACTTAATGAAAGGAACTATATAGAAAAGATAGAAAAGCGCTCCCTAAAGCCTACCGAAATCGGCATGATAGTAAGCGACCTTCTCGCAGCACACTTCTCTTCTATTGTGGATCTAAGGTTCACAGCAAATATGGAGGAAGACCTCGACAAAATAGCAAGCGGAAAAAAAGAGTGGAAGCCTCTTATCAAAGATTTCTATAAAAATTTCAAAAAAAACTTAGAGAAAAAATATAAAGAAATAAAAAAAGAAGATATTATGGAAGAAAAAACGGAAGAAAAATGTGAAAAGTGCGGCGGGGAGATGGTCATAAAAACCGGCCGCTACGGAAAATTTATGGCGTGCAAGTCCTATCCGGAGTGTAAGAACACAAAAGCCCTTCAAGAAGAAGAGGAAGTGGAGCCATGTGAAAAGTGTGGAAGTCCTATGAGATTAAAAGGTAGCAAGTTCGGAACTTTTTAAGGATGCAGTAATTATCCTGACTGTAAAAACATAAGAAAAAAGGAAAACAAAACAGGAATAAGCTGTCCTAACTGCAAAGAAGGAGAAGTGGTAGAAAGAAAATCAAAAAAAGGTAGCACTTTTTACGGATGCAGTCGTTACCCAGAGTGTGATTTTGTATCTAACAAGAAGCCCTCTCAAGAAAACTCTTCTTGAAGTCCGCAAAAACACCTTTCCCGATCGCCTCTCTTATCTCTTCCATAAGACGCATCATAAAGTAGAGATTGTGTTCCATTAAAAGCATAATTCCGTAGATCTCCCCTTTTCTGCACAAGTGACTGATGTAGCGTATTTCGTGCTGCTTACACACTCTGCAAGAACAGTGCTTGTCAATCGGCTCTACGCTTTCTTTGAAACGCGAGGCTTTCACATTAACTCTTCCACTAAAAGTCATTGCCGTACCATGTCGCGCAAAACGTGTAGGAATAACACAGTCAAACAAGTCCACCCCCTTTTCTACCGCCAAAATTATATCCTCCGGTTCTCCTATGCCAAGTAGGTGCCGCGGCTTATCTTCCGGCAACTCTTTGTTTACAACCTGCAACATGTGACTCATGTTCTCTTTCGAATCTCCAAAAGAGTCCCCAAACGACCCCCCTATGCCAAAACCGGGAAAGTCCAAAGAAGCGATGAAGCGCGCTGAGTAACGACGAAGATCTTCAAAGGACCCTCCTTGTACTATGCCAAAAACGGCTTGATCCGAAAAAGAAGTACAACGTTTTGCCCAGCGGTGGGTCCTTTCAAGTGACAACTCTTGATAGTCACGAGGAGCAAGAGGAGAGGTGCACTCGTCAAAGGCGAAAACAATGTCAGCACCAAGTTTTCTTTGTGCCTCCATAGAGCTCTCCGGAGTCATCTCCACAACACTCCCATCAATTGGAGATCGAAAGACAACTCCTTTTTCGCTTATCTTGACCATGCTCTTGCGCGCACTCTTTACTCCTTCTTTGTGTATTTTTCCTACTCCTCTCTCCCATCCCGCTCCAAGACTAAATACCTGAAACCCCCCACTATCTGTCATGAGAGGATAGTCAACTCCCAAAAAATTATGTAAACCTCCCGCTCTTGCAACCGTCTCATACTCCTCGCGGCAATAAAAGTGAAAAGTGTTCACCATAAACATCTCCGCCCCGAGAAAGGCAGCGTCATTAAAGCTCATTCCCTTTAAGGCGCCTCTTGTAGCAACAGGAACAAAAGCAGGCGTATTTATCTGTCTTCCACGAACAAAAAGAGTTCCCGTACGCGCTTGGTTCTCTTTTTTCTCTACCTTAAAGCCGATCATTTAAATGTAAGAAAAAGAGCGATAATAAACAACGTAAACCAAAAAACAAGAGCAAAAAAAGTAAATATTTGCGCTTTAGTAAACTGCAGAACGGTACGCGGACGCACTCCTTGTAGTATGAAAGTTACCACTCCCGCAAGATTTATTCCCACCAGATTAATAAAGAAAAGAAGGAGTGCGCCGGCAAAGCCGTGCACACTGCCTGCCCCAAGAAGTATACCGGAAACTATGAGCGGGGGGAGGAGAGCAACAGCGATCATTACTCCCGCGATAGAAGTGACCATAGCGGTAGTAAGAGAAAGAACAGCAACGCTGCCCGACAAAAGCGAAACAATAATATCACCCGCTCCAACCTCTGTACGGCTTACTATTTCAGAGGCAGCAACATCAACATCAAAAAAGAACCCTGCTCCGGCCGAGAAAAAGAGAGCCAAAAAGACCCCTGAAAAAATAATCTTTACCGCTCTTGCGGCAAGGTTTAGATCTCCTGATACAGTGGCAAAACAAAGAGCCACGTTGGGAAAAAGAAAAGGAGCTATTATCATCGCTCCCACTACCATTGGTATATTGCCATGAACCAGTCCTATGGCGGCTATGATCGCAGAGAAGACAACAAGCACAAGATAAATCCACGAAAGACCAACGCTTCCCGATATTTTTGTATAAAGCTCTTCTCTGCTTATGCGTCCTTTTTTCTTCTCTTCTTCCTCCTTTCCTTTCATGCGAGGAACAGATCCTTCCACCGGCATTATAACAGCCTTAAAGTCTTCCACATCATGAAGTGCGTTCTCAAGCGCATCAAGAAGCTTTTCACTGTCCACCGCAGGAACAAGAGCATGCACAAGAACTTTTTTTTCCGAGATACGATCTTGCCAAAAATCGGAAACTTCACACTCCCGCAAACACTCTTCCACTTTCAGTTTATGCTCCAGAGGAGCAAACACTTTGATGATTCTTAAGTTCATTTTATTTTATAATAGCGAAAATAAGGATATTATTCAAACAAAAACAAACTCCAGCCTTCTTGTCTCAATACTTCCTCCTACAAGTTTTACTTTTACAGAATCACCTAAAGAGTAGCGCTTGTTCTTCTTTGTGCCAATAAGAGAGTAGTTCTCTTCATCAAGTACGTAGTAATCGTCTTCCATGTCTCTTATAGAAACAAGTCCTTCCGCATGGGTTTCTGAAATACGCACAAAGAGCCCGAAACGCGTAACTCCGGAGACAACTGCTTCAAACTTCTCACCAACTCTTTCAAGCATATACTGAACCTGCTTATAGGCCACCGATTCACGTTCCGCATCAAGAACATCAAGTTCACGCAAAGAAACCTCTCTTGCTATCTTTTTGTTCTTTTCCGTGTTCACCTTTTCTCCTTTAAGTTTACTTTTTACCATACGGTGTACCGTAAGATCAGCATATCTTCTTATGGGAGAGGTAAAGTGCGTATAATTGTCAAGCACAAGACCAAAGTGTTTCTTGTTTTCCACAGAATACTCCGCCTTTGACATCGCTTTTAAGACCACGGACTTTACCAGAAACTCTTCTTTTTTTCCTTTTATTTTTGCAAAAAGATTGTTCAGTTCGCGAGAAGTTATCGTATTTCCTTCCAGTCTCACACTGTATCCTATCTTTGACAAAAAGGAGAGCAAAGACTCTATAGACTTCTTTTCAGGAATCTCATGTACGCGATAAAATCCGCCAAATCTTTTTGCAACCTCCTTATTTGCAAGTATCATAAGCTCCTCTATCAACTTGTGAGTGAAGAGCTTCTCTTTTTTATAAAGAAAAAGAGGAACTCCGTCATGATCAAGCTAAAACTGTAGCTCATCCTCATCAAAATCAAGCGCTCCCCTTTCTGTTCTCTTCTCACGAAACCCCTTTGTTATACGAGCAAGAAAAGAGAGTTCGTCACAAAACTCTCCTTTATTCTTATCTATTATATTTTGTGCCTCTTTGTAGTTAAAACACTTGTTTGATCTTATAACTGTCTCTCCAAACCATCTTCTGCTTATCTCTCCCTTTTCATTCATAATAAAAACGGTTGAAAAAGCAACACGATCCTGATCAGGCATGAGACTACATATATTGTTAGAAAGCACTTCCGGAAGCATCGGTATAGTACGATCGACAAGATATATGGAGAAGGCTCTTTTACGTGCCTCATTATCAAGAGCGGTGTCCTCTTTTACATAATAAGAAACATCAGCAATGTGCACGCCTACCTCATACTCTCCACTTTCAAGTTTTCTTACCGATATAGCGTCATCATAATCTTTCGCGTCCGCAGGATCTATTGTAAAGGTGGGCACTTCACGAAAATCACTCCTGCCTTCCAGTGGTACCCCACCAATCTCCTCCGCCTCTTTTACCACTTCTTCCGGGAAATCAAGCGGCAACCCTTTTTCTAGTACTATAGAGTGTATCTCCGCATCATTGTCGCCTTTTTTCCCTAAAGCTTTGACAACTCTTCCTTCAGGATTCTTTTTTTGGTCATCCCATTCCACTATCTCTACGAGCGCTTTATATCCGTTCTCTACACTCGCATCAGGAATGAATATGTCTGTGTACATGCGCTCATCATCGGGAATAAGAAAAGAGAAGTTCTGATCCTTCTTTCTTTCTATTGTTCCCACAAAGGTAGTCTTGTTTCTCTCTATAATTCTTACCACCTCTCCTTGAGGCCTCTCGTTTTTTCCCTGAGGATGTAAAACAATCTCCACCTTGTCATTGTGCAAAGCAGTACCTAAAAAAAGAGGATCCACTTTTACGTCATCCTCCATCTCTTCACTTTCCACATATCCCGATCCGGACATAGTGATGCTTATAATTCCTTGTATTCTTCTTTTTGCCATAATTAAATAAAGAAACCCTCTTGCGAGGGTTCTTTTATTTTGAGAACGCTTACGTTCTCGATACCTCTGAAGCTTTCGGTCCCTTGTTTGAAGATCCAACCTCGAAACTGACAGTGTCACCTTCCTTGAGGTCATCAAATCTCACACCAACAAGGTCATTAGAGGGAAAGAAAAGATCCTCTTCTCCTTCTCTGGCAATAAACCCGAAGCCTCTTGAGTTAAGAGTCTTAATAGTGCCTTCCATTTGTAAGATTTTAAATAAGCTGCAGAAACCCGACTCCATTTCCACGTAATAGGTAAAAGTATACTACAACACACCGTTTTGTCAAACCTCAATAAGGGCATTACGAAGAAGCATTGATCTTTTCTAGGTTGTGAAGCATTCTGGCAAAACGCGGAAAACGAGCTAAGGGACGCAAGAATCTGGTGAACATAGACATATGCCTTGTAACTTCTACAGTTCCTCTTGATATGAGCTCAAGAGTAACCGCCGCTCCCTGAAACAAACGAAACACAATAAAGAAGGGAACTGTAGCAATGATATCCAACCAGTATACTCTAATGAACTTTAAGGTGCTATCCATTTTGCGAAACTTAAACGTAAGATCTACCACAAAAAAGAGAATAACGATCCAGTCTATTAAGCTAAAATAAAAATAATAGGGCTCTACCTGCTCTGCATAAACAAACTCTATAACTATGGCAATAAATAAGACTATAAGAACATAAGGAACTCCCTTATCCACCACCCTCTCCACTTTTTGATATACGCTAAGTGAAGAGATGTCTTCTTTTTCTTCTTTTATTATCCCTGTTATTACGGCTGCTCTCTCAACCATAAACGCTGTTGTCGCAAGTGCTATAAAAAATCCCAGCAGTGCAGGAAAGGTTATTAAAAGCTCTGAGAGTCCATACCCTCCAATAATAAAACCAAAAGCGTAGGCAACAGCGGGAGGGTGCATTCTTTGTATATATATTAAAAGTGCAACTATCACTCCAACCGCAATAGCCGCCTGCATAGTAACCGACAAAGGAACTAAAGAGACAATATACCCTATAACTGCAGCACTTATGTAGCTTACTCCAATCGTTCTTGGTTGTGAAGAAACTCCCGTAGGCGTAAACACTATAATCGCCGTTGTGGCCGCAAAAGAAGCAATAGCAATTCCATGCTCAATGGCTTGCTCAAAAACAGTAAAGATAAAGAGCATCACAAAAATCATCAACCCCGCCGTGGCAGAAGCGACAAAAGCGTGTTTGTGAAGCTTATTTAGGTTCATGTCAATCTTCGAGAACCTCTTTCACGTATTATAAAGAAAACCGACATCATCCGGAATCTCTCTTCTGGGATCCTCAAATCGCAGCTCGGGAGAGTTTTCATAGTTCTCGTTTCTTACCCACCCCTCTTTAGTATAAAAGTAGCAACCCCCCTCTTTTTCAATGATCGGCCCGTAATCAGAAGAAAACTCAGGGCTTACCCAGTTAGCCATAACAAGCTCCCCTTCCCCGGGATTTATAGTTATGTGACCACTGCCGGGAGGAATAACAGCCACATCTCCCTTGTTTGCGTATATGGCGTACACATCAGAAACGGTTTGTATGAGGTATATCGCTTTTCCTTTCAGGACAGTGTAGATCTCGCCATATCCCTGAGGGTGATAATGACCTTTCGTTTTGGGAAACTCACTTCCAAACATGTTAAAAGGAATAACCGTTATGTCGTAACGCAGGTTATCACGCTCATCTACACCACGATACATATAATATGCATCAAAGTCCTCGGCCTTTTCGGCCCACTCTTTATCAAAAAGAACTTCACGCAGGTCACTCATTCTGCGGATGTCAGGATTCTTGTTCTTGAGAAATCTCATCTAATTTTTTTCTTAATTTCTCCTTCTCTTTCTTTACTTCTTCCAACTCTTTTTTAAGAGATATCATGCGCTTCTCTCTCCCGATCATGAGACGATTTATTTTATTTAACTCCTCATTTTGGGCCTCAAATTTTCTCTTTATCTCTTTTAGTTTCTTTACTTCTTCCTCTCTGTCCTCTCTGTCCATCATAAGCTCAAAATCACGCCTTACAAGCATCTTTACAATTCCTTCAAGTTCTTTTTTTGCATCTTTATTGTTCATATTTTTATTCTCCTAAAACAAGCATGCTTATGGTCTCATTGTGAAAAACGGACTCGTCACCTTTCTTGCTAAACGGTCCCACTTCTCCATAAGTGTAAAATCCGATAAGAGGCGTTTTTTTGCCAATCACTTCACGAACCGCATCTATTTCTTTTTCACGATCAAAGCCAAGAAGCTTGCTTCTCCCGATGCAGTTAAACATAAGCGCCGCTTTTGGTTTTTTTATTCCTTTCATAGCGCTCTTTGCAGCCTCTCTTGCAGAAGACACCGCCTCCCTGCGAGAACCTACCATAAGGCGCACCTCCGAATCTTTTTTTATGTCCACCATCAGCTCTATCTCTCCTTTTTTGTTGGCCTTTAAAAGCTCTCGCAAAAGAACCCCTTCTTTACTAAACACGCCCAAAGGATAAGTGTATATAGTTTTGGCAAGGATGCCTCTTGAGAGCTCCTCGCAGTGCTTTCCGAAATAATCCTCATAAACGGAAAGAGCGGGCTTATTGTCTATCTCTTGCAGAAGAGGGCCTTTTGATTTTGTTACTTTCATGGGAAGCGTCACAGGCTTCCATCCATGTCCACAACCCGTGCCAAAAGAAAAATCTCCACTTAAAGCAACACCTACCAGCGAACCACTAAAAGATTTGCCGTTGTGATACTGGTATGTTTTTTCAAAATTAAAGTCATCTCCCGCAAGTCCTCCTACTATAGGTGTATCCTTTCCGAGAGCACCCTTTATTCCTTCCACGGCGGCACTGCCGTTTTCTATCAATCCTTCACCAAAAATAAGAAGAAGGGAAGGCTTTTCTTGTTTTTTTTGTATATTCTCTCCCAGTTTCTTACCTGCCTTGTAAGAGTCGTTTCCCGCTCCCCCCACACGAGAAGTGTTGACCTCCACACCATCCATGCGCAAGGCCATAACAACAACCGCGCCTTTGTAGACTTGCTCCTCCTCTGCAACTATCTCCCCCGCATCACTACACCCAACAATCTTCGCCCAGCCCGCATGCTGATCAACTCCGGAAAGTACTTTTTCATGATCATGAAGCGAAGAAGCAAAAACAATGATAAGATCGGGTGCTCCGTCCAAAAGATCAACGGCCTCCTCTGCGGCCTCCTTGCCCGCAACATAAGAGTCTTTTTCTTTACTAAAAGCTGCTATAGATTGAATCATTGCTTATACTTTAAGTTTAACCGCTTTTAAAGTCAAATGCCGGCCAGAACGGCAGAAACTATTCCCACTATAAAGATGCCGTCAAAAACGCCCGCTCCTCCTATCGACATAACGCCCGCTCCTTTTCTGAGTGCTATTGGAAGACGAAAAAGATCAGCTCCAATCAACACACCCAAAACTCCGGAAGAAAAAGCTGTTTCTGCAGCATGTTCGGGGGAAAGAATAAGAGCAAAAAGAGAAGCAAACAAAACAGGAAGCACAGCAGAAGAAAGCACCCCTACTCCGGGAACAAAACGCGATGAAATAAAAGACACAAAAGCAACAACTCCAGTAGAGATAATTACAGGCTCAAGGGGTATCTCAAGCAAAAGAAAAGCAACAATGGCAAGAGGGATAAGCGCTCCACCGACATTTATAGATATACCCTGCGTTCTCCACACATAACGATAAAAAAGTCCCAAAAAAGACGGCTCACGCACCCTTACGGTATTACTTTTTACAAGAGGTATATTAAAAAAAGACCCCACAAACATAAAAAGAAGAACAAGCAGTGCTCCGGAGACAGAGAACCCGACACTGGTAAAACCGGCCGTGCCAAGATAAAGCAATAAAAAAGCAACTATAAAAGGAGAAAGTAGAATAAGCGCAAAAAGCGCGATAATGGCATAAAAAGTAAACATTTTATCCATGTTTTATTTCTATCACATCTCCGTCCTGAACAACATAGTCCTTTCCTTCCAATCGCACAAGACCTTTCTTTTTTGCTTGCACAAGTCCTCCTTGAGAAACAAGGTCACTCCAATTTATCACTTCCGCTTTTATAAACTTGTTCTCAAAGTCACTGTGTATAACTCCTCCTGCACGTGGAGCTCTAGACCCCCTTTCTGTCTTCCATGCCCGCACCTCATCCTCTCCAATAGTAAAAAAAGTGATAAGATCAAGCAACTCATAGCACTTTTTTACAAGCTCATCTGTTTTTACCTCTTCTGAGAGACCAAGCGAAACCCTTTCTTCAGGAGAAAGTCCTGCAGACTGATTCTCTTCCACTATATCCATGGCAACAAAAGGAGTTTTAGAAAAGTTTAAGGAAGCACTTCCGTTCAAAACGTAAATTTTGGGCTTCATAGTAAGTAATCCGTAAGAGTGCAACAAGATTTTCTCTTCTTCACTGAACTCTTGCTTAAAGAGATCGCTTTCACTCTCAAGTGCCTTGTAAGCCTTAAAAAGAACACTTTTTTCAAAAACAGCGTTTTCTTTTCTTGCTTTTTGCATCCTTTTTTCCACCGTTTCCAAATCCTTTAAGGCAAGCTCTGTATCAAGAAGATCGCTTTCACGCAGAGGATCAACCTCATCTCTTGTGCTTATCACAGAACTGTCCTCAAAAGCACGCAAGACGTAAACTATTGCATCCACTCTTCTTACGTGCGAAAGAAACCTGTTTCCCAGTCCCTCTCCTCTACTTGCTCCTTCTACAAGACCGGCTATGTCCGTAAACTCAATAGAAGAGTAAACCACTCTGCGCGGAGAAAATATGTCCGCCAATCTTTTTACTCGAAAATCGGGAACAAAAACCACACCGACGTTCGGGTCGATGGTGCAAAAAGCATAGTTAGAGCAGTCAACTCGCTTTTTGGTAAGAGTTTCAAAAAGTGTTGACTTTCCCACATTGGGAAAGCCCACTATTCCAACAGAAAGTGACATATAAAAGATTGTAACACGAATTTGCTCTTGAAATCCAGTATCAAAGTGTGATATAAATAAGCCAATATATTCTCAAAAAGGAGGATTGTAAAAATGGAAAGCTTAGTAAGAGTCTTGAAAGAGGAGAAAAAAGTTCTTTTAAGGTGGGGTGACAACGAAAAAAGAGGCGCCAACCCTTCTCTCATGAAAGAGGTGGCCACAGACCTGGACAAAAAAATAAGAGAAATAGAAAAAAAGGAGAAGGAGGTCACAGAAGAAACGGTTGAGGCCCTGGAAGAGTTGCGAGAACAGCTCTTGCTGTTCTATGAGAACGAAGAAGCGCTTCGCGCATATCCGCTAAACGACAGAGCGAACTATCTTGCCGCCCTTGCCTCAAAAATAAGGCTAAAAAAACTAATCTAGCCCAAGCCCCCCGGTTAAGTATCGGGGGATTTAATTGATTTTTTATGTTAAAATACTTAGTCATAATCCCTCTTCTTTTTGTGCCTCTCTTGTCAGAAGCACGCCTAGAAAGTTTAAGAGAAGAGATAAATAGCGTAAGAGCATCCCTATTTGACATCTACCTGCAAAGAGATCTTTGTGCAGAATCCTACATAGTTTTCAATATATCTCAAAAAAAGACCGCTTCCAGCAAGAACGTGAGCGAAAAACAGATAATAGCATCCATTACAAAACTGATGAGCGCCGTAATTGCAAAAGAGAATATTGACATGCAAGAAAAGATAACTATTACCCCTCCTATGCTTGCTCCTTACGGCCACAGCCCCGCTCTTTTTTCAGGATCAAAAGTGAAAGCAAGAGATCTTGTCAAAGCAAGTCTTATCCAGTCCACAAATGACGCCGCAGAAGCACTCACTTACTTTCTTGAAAAAGGAAAGTTTGTTGCTCTCATGAACAAGAAAGCAACAGAGATAGGGATGAAGAACACTTTCTTTTACGATGCTCACGGTCTTAGCATAAAAAACAAGTCCACCGCCCACGACATAGTAAAGTTATTGTTCTATATCTACAAAAAACATCCTCATATGCTGGAAATAACAAAAAAAGAAGATTTTTATATGCATGATTACCGGGGAGCCGTTTTCAAATTTAAGAACTTGAACAATTTTCATGAACACTCTCATTTTCTGGGAGGAAAAACAGGCTACCTTCCAGAAGCAAAGCAAACATTTGCTTCTCTCTTTGCCTTTCAAGAAAACGTTTTCGCTGTTGTAGTTCTCTGTTCGGAGAAAAGAAAAGAGGACATAGACATAATACTGCAGAATATAGAAAAATATCTCTTGCCTATTTAAAGGGCACAAACACAAAGCCCGGAAAAATATCTTTTGACATGGATCCGTTCTTCTTTTCCAGTATTATGGAGTTCTTTGAAGGGTAGATAATCCGTCCTTGCGACAAAAGGTCTTCTCTCCAAAAAGAAGGAGGATCTTCCTGGACAGAAGCGGCAGCAATAAGGCGATGAAAAGAGACTCCCGGAGGATTTTTCCCGCTCATCGGCATCCACTCTACACGATCAAACAGTTGAGGGTACTTTGCCACATTATTTTTTGCAAGTTCAAGCAACAAAGGAGATATCTCATAAGCGTAAACACGCCCCTCTTTCCCCACCAAAAAAGACAGGAGCGCCGTCTGCCACCCCGATCCGGCACCGATATCTATAACTGTCATTCCCGACTCTAAAGAAAGACTTTCAAGCATAAAAACAACAGTGTAGGGCTGTGATATGGTCTGATCCTCCAAGATAGGCAAGGCAGCATCTTCATAAGAGTAATCTCTCCACTCGGGAAGAACAAAATCCTTACGATCAACAAAGCGCAACGCCTCTTCTATTAAAGAGGACTGCAGTGCTCCTTTCTTTTTTAAGCGCTTTATAAGGTTTTCCATGTCATCCTTTGATTGCTGCAAGAGGAAGAAGGCGAGCAACTTTTCCCGAGAGGCCGTTCTTGGAGACAATGTCAACAACGCTCTCCACGTCTTTATACGCCTCCGGAGCTTCTTCCGCAATTCCGGAAAACGACCCCGAGAGAACAGCAACACCCCTCTTTGACAGTTGACTCCTTATCTCTTCTCCTTTTATGTTTCTTTTTGCTTCCCCACGGCTCATAACACGCCCCGCTCCATGACAAGTAGAGCCAAAAGACATGCTCTCCGAACTCTCTTTGCCCACCATTATCCATGACGCTGTTCCCATAGATCCGGGAACAAGAACGGGCTGCCCCACTTCTCTGTATTTATAAGAAACCTCTTTATGTCCTTTCCAGAAAGATCTTGTAGCACCTTTTCTGTGCACAAAAAGATCATCTTCTTCGTGAACCTCTCTTTTCGCTATGTTATGAGCAACATCATACAGCATGGAAAGCTTTCCTGGAAACACCTTTCTAATGTTGTTTGCTATAGCGTGTCTATTTGCAAAAGCAAAGTTCGCCGCACAAGACATCGCCCCCCAGTATCTTGCACCACCACTACTGTTAAAGGGCATATATGCAAGTTCTTTGTCCGGAAGATCTGTGCCACTCCATTTTAAAGCCTCTTTCATGTACTCTGAAGCCACCTGATGCCCCAGTCCTCGTGATCCACAGTGGATCATCAACAGAAGTTGTCCTTCGTGTATACCAAAAACGCGCGCAACGCTCTCGTCAACGACCTCTTTTACCACTTGCAACTCTAAAAAGTGATTCCCGGAACCAAGAGTTCCCACCTGATCAAGTCCACGCTTTTTTGCGCTGTCACTCACGCTACGCACATCACCTTCCATGCACCCTTCTTCTTCACAGAGAACAGCATCGTCTTCTTCTCCTATTCCGTTTTCAAGAAGAAAAGAAGATCCTTTGCTCATTATACCCTCCAGATCCCCGGAAGAGATCTTGTTCTTGAATCCTTTTCCCAGACCGGAAGGCACCTTTTTTTGCATATCTCTTGCAAGACGAGATATATCTACACTGCTTGCCGCAAGATCGCTTTTTAGAACTCTCACGCCGCAGTTTATATCAAACCCTATTGCTCCCGGAGATATTATGCCACCCTCCTTTATGCGAGAACCTAATACACATCCAATAGGAACGCCATATCCTTCATGTATATCAGGCATCACAAAGATACTCTTTTGCAGAGTAGGAAGAGCAGCGGAGTTAACGGCCTGTTTAATGCTGTTATCCTGAGAGATCATGTTTTCGGAAGCGTAAACACGAACAGGAACATTCATGTTTCCCTTCCTTGGAACTTCCCATATATACTCTCCGACTCTCTCAAGCATCTTTTAGATAGTCATACATCGAAAGGGCCGCTTTTGCTCCCTCTCCGGCAGCAATAACTATTTGCTTATAAGGCACATCAGTTACATCTCCCGCAGCAAAAAGGCCTCTTGTTTTTGTTTCACATCGTGCGTTTGTGATTATCTCCCCGCTCTCGTTAAACTCTACAAGACCCCTTGCAATATCACTTATAGGAAGAGACCCGATCTGCACAAAAAGACCATCCGCCTTCACTGTTTCAATCTTTCCGGACTCTTCATAGTCAACTTCTTCCAAGAAAGTACTTCCTCTCAGCTCTTTTATTTCCCTCTCTTTAAAAACCTTTACACCTTTTTCTTTTGCTTTTTTCTGAAGAATCTCATCTGCGGTGATAACGGGAGAAACCTCAAAAAGAAGCACTTCTGCGGCATGATCTGTCAACTCTATTGCCGACTCAAAGCCGGCATTCCCTCCCCCAACCACAATTACTCGCTTGCCCTTGAAAAGAGGTGCATCACAGGTAGTGCAGTAAACAACGCCTTTCCCGATAAAGTCCTTTTCTCCGGGAACACCCAGTTCTCGCGACTTCCTTCCGGAAACAATAATAACGGAGCGCGAAAGATACTCCTCGGACTCTGTCTTTATTTTAAAACCCTTCTCAAGCGAAAGGACCTTCTCTTCTTTTATGTCTATGCTATAAGAGCGCAAGTGTTTCTCAAATTTGGACATAAGCTCCGGTCCTGTTATCTCTTTTTCTCCCGGCCAGTTCTCAATAATACCCGTGAGTCCCGTCTGACCAACAAAATCCTTTGTGATTAGCAGCGTTTTAAGATTTTTACGCGCAGAGTATATTCCCGCAGTAGCTCCTGCAGGACCTCCACCCACTATAATAACATCATACATATTAAGTGCTTTTAAAAGTTAAAAAACCACGGTAAATAATAAAGAGCAATATAGAAAAGTACTACCGCACCCAAGAAAGTAACCCAAGTTATCATTCTCGGAGTAGCAAACCAGATGCTCTTTGTTAGCACCGCTCCCGTAAATATCACAAGCTCTATAAGCATGTAGAAGAAAAGAAAGATAACGATATAGAGTATGTGAGAAAGTAAGGATATCTCCGCTCCCGCAAGTATTCCGGAAAAAGTTAAGGGAATGCCAACAGAACAAGGAAGCTCTACTATAGTAATAAGAGCAGCAAAAGAGATGACAGAAAGCGCAAGATAAAAACCTCCCGCTCCTGACCTCTCAAAGGCACTTTTCAGTTTCTCCGTCGCTCTTTTTGCGATGCCGGACTGCGACGCATCGCAAGTAGGTCCGTAACGGAAAAACCTCAAAAACTCCTTAAAGAAGTAAGCTCCTCCTCCCAGTGCGGCAAGTCCTATAAATATCCTTATGATCTCCTGATCCTTGATAAGCGCTTCCAAGAGCCAGCTCCATAAAAAGACAAGCGCTCCGTAAACAAGCACAGTAGTTGCTATGAACAGCCCTCCGAACAAAAACATCTTTCTTCTGGAATCAAAGGAAAGAACAATAACAATGATAAGAATTAACGCCCCTATAGAGCAAACGTTAAATCCGTCCACTATGCCCAGTCCGGCAGCAGCAAGCGGGAGAGACCACTTGCTCGTATCAACCTCTATGTTGAGTATGGGAATAGTTGCAATGCAGCAATCCCTTTCTACTATTTCTCCTTCAATGGCATCTATGATATTTTTCTCTTGCTTTGAAGAGAAGCTGGTAGGCTGTAGAAAGCTTTCTCCGATAAATATAGTAGGAGCCATGAGATAGTAGTCCTCCACCCCGTGCTGCTCAGCGATCTCTTTTAATTTTTCAGTTTCACTTATGCTATAAATCTCAAGTTCCACCCCATCCCTTTCCTCTGCTATGTTCTCTAAAAACTTCTCTGTTTCCGCACAAACAGGGCATAGTCTGTCCTCAAAATAATAAACAGTTACAGGCTCACTTTCCGCCAAAGAAATAAATGGGAAAGCAAAAAAAATCAAAAGTAGAAAAAGAAGCTTTTTCATATCAACTTATATTTTACAACCAACCTCTTCCCCTAGAGACTGAGGACTCCTGTCTCCTCTATAAACCTCACCACCTATCTGTATTTCGGGAACATAATCCCCCTGCATCTCCTTACTGCAAATCTGAGCCTCACGAGTACACTCCACATAAACGGGATCTATAACGTCACTTCCTCCAAACTCCTGCACCAAATCCCTGCAAGCGGGACAAGTACTGCTGCCATAAATAACAACGCCTTCATTTTTAAGGCACTCTACAAGGCCATTCATCTCTTCCTCTCTCTCTGTAGATTCTTGACCGTTCTCCTGCTTGGCTTTTTCCTCTTCTTTTGCAGAGTCTTGAGTACTTTCCTGTTTGGTTCTTTCCTCTTCTTCTGCAGGAGCCTTTTTAATGTCATCTATCTGCGTAACATAAACGGCTCCCCCTACTAAAAGCACGGCAAAAAGCGCCGCTAAAAGTGTTTCTTTCATAGTTTTTCTATTATATTAATTAATCCGACAAGAAGAAAAAATATAATTGCTGCTGCAAATAGTCCGTTATTCATATCGTTAATGTTACTTTCTACAACCTCTTTTGTCAAATAAGTGGAGCACCGCGAAGGTGCTCCTTGGAAGTCAACTCTTAAAAAATCTAAAGAGTCCTTCTTTTCTTAGACCCTTTAGTCCGAATGCTTCCTTGAATAGGGAGACAACCTCCTTTTTTTCCCTCTTTAAGTTTTTTAGGCTCGAAAACTTAAGTGGAAGGATAATCGTGTTGTTTTCCCTAAGGTTGTGCTTGCAGTCCTTGCAAGCAGTGTAGTGCATGCTAACTGAAAAGTCGCTGGCATAGCTATACCTGATAGAAAAATACTCTATCGGTCTTTCTTGGCAAAAGCGACATGAAACGACTGCTGTACGCGTTTCACCCTTGGAAATTATCCACTCCAAGTGCTTCTCCAGCCTGCCTTGACTGGAAGATTTTTTCAGTTCCCTTATTCTTCCTAAGTACCAAACGAGAAAAGAGTAGTCCTCCAACATCATCCTTTCAATTGACTTCCCTTTTCTTTTTCCTTCTTTAAAAACAAAGGGCTTATCCAATGTGCACCTCCTTCTAAAGGGTTAAAAGAGTGTCTTTATTATATAGTTTTAATTTGATTGTGTCAAGTCAATTATACGCTTCTTGCAGCCAATCTATCATTCCTTTTATCTCATCTTTGATCTCTTTTTCCGTTCTTGATCCGAGAAGAACAAAAATCACTTCTCTTTCTTCACCACCAATCTCAAGGTTGAATATATAAAAACCCGTATGCTTAGAAGCGTTTGTAAAACCACTCTTTCCTCCCACAAATGCAGGATCGTCATAGAAGATATTCTTGTTAACAAGGTTCGGGAACAATTGATAGTTTACGTTTGTCGTCCAAGTTCCACTCGATATATTCAAAAAAGGAACACGTGAGTTCAGAATATAGTAAGCGAGATAGTAAACATCTTCCGCAGTAGAAATGTTTCCTTCTTCTATACCACTGGGATCAACAAACTCGGTGTTTCTCATTCCTATCATCTCCGCTTTTTCATTCATTCTTTTTATGCTCTCCTCCTTCCCCGGAAGGTGAGACAAGATCATGGCAGCATTATTGGAGGACTCCACCAGAAGAGGACGCAAAAGATCTATAATACGAAAAACTCTTCCGGGATATATTCCTTCCGTTTCTCCTTGTCCTGTAAGCATATAATCGCGCACCGTTATACGCTGTGTCGTAGCAAACTGCTCTATAGCAACAATTGCGGTCATCATCTTGGTTATAGATGCTATCGATCTTTCTTCACGAAAATCTCTTTCCGCAAAAACCTTCCCTGAATCCGCATCGGCAACAAGAAAGCTTTCCGCAGACACTTCCGGAAAAGCGGGAGCTCTTTTTTCTTGCAAATGAAACTCACCGTTCTCTCGGGGAACAACAAGGATTGGAGTTCCTCTCTCCAAAAGATCATACAACTTCTCCATCTTCTCATTTTTGACTCTTATACACCCTCCGGAAACCTGTGATATATACGGAGCTCCGGAAGGATAGTAAGGTTCTCCATGAATAAGATATTTACCATAAAAACGCACAGAGAAAGGCATGTATACTTCCGTGGTAGAAGAGAACCGCACCCCTTCCTTGGACAAAACCTCATATAGCCCTACGGGAACCCCTCCCCAGTGCTCGCGATCCACCATGTTTAAGACCTCAAACTCCTCTTTTACTTCCCCTTCTTTGTGGTACTCTATGATCCTTGTTTCTGTGTTTATCTTCAAAAACTCTTCTAGGTCCTCAGCCAAAAAATTGTAGTCAGGAAGAGTATCGATTTCGTTGACGGTAAGAGAGTCTTTTATGTGTTTATAAACATCTTCGTACGGTGTCTTCTCGGGAGTATAGAGGTCGTAATCCTCACTATCTTTTGTAGCAGTAAGCTTTACCGGATGTGTATGAAGCGATTCAGGATGATAGAATAAAAAGCCGTCTTCTTTCTTTTCTATTTGCCAGTTCTCGGGGATCTCTACTGAAAAACCAAGGCCCGGACTTGCATATCGTATATTTTTTTCTGCAACTTCTTCAAACCTGTCAACGATGAGTCGAAACCTTTTATCTTCCACTTTTACAAAACTATCTTCCTTTTGCAGTGTGTGTGCCTCTTTTTGCAGTGTATGACGCGCAAAGCGACGTCCCTCCTCATCTATTGCAATAAGGTCAAACCTCTCATCAAAATCCTCCACTTTGGACTCAATAAGCAAAACAGCGCTTTTTTCGTCCAAAAAGAAAAAATCATGAATGGATGCGGAAAAAGCTTTCTGGGGCAGATCATCATCATTGCAAGCAGAAGAAAGGTCTTCCACAAAGACCTCCCCTTCTTGAATGTCAAGCGGGCAGTAGATATCAAGTATCTCGTTTTTTATAAAGTCTTCATCAAAAACCTTTTTTTCTTCTTCCTCTTCTTTTTCTTCTTCCTCTTTCTCTTTTTCCACTTCAATGATCTTCGGTTCTTCCGTAACCAAAAAGTAGTAGTAGCCACCTACAAAAGCTACCACGCAAGAAACTATTAAAAGTATGAAAACTAAAATCCTCATCACGCCCTAAGGATAAAACAAACGAGGAGTTGTTGCAAGATTAGTGTTTATAAAGTAGAATGAAAATCAAAAAATATGAAAGAACACGAATCAATTCAAAAAAAGAATAAACAGGCCGTACTAGAAGAACTGATAGGGATAGCCATAGAAAAAGATGCTTCCGACATACACATCTCTGTGGGGCACTATCCCATAATAAGAACGAACGGACAACTCACTTATCTTGAAGACAAAGGCAAGATCGGATCAGAAGATTCACGAGAGCTGGCCATGGTAATGATGACTGAGGAACAAAAGAAGTACTTTTCACAAAACTTGGAGGTAGACTTCTCTTATACCTATAAAGACAGTGCAAGACTGCGTGTGAACGTATTCATGCAACGCGGGGAAGTTTCCTGTTCCATGCGTCTTATACCGAGAAACATAAAAACGATAGAAGATCTCGAGATGCCGCCCATAACATATAATTTCTGCAACTCCAATCAAGGATTTGTTCTTGTTACAGGACCTACAGGACACGGAAAGTCTACCACTCTGGCAGCAATGATAAACTACATAAATCGCAATAAGTTCTCACACATAATTACGATAGAAGATCCTGTAGAATACATATTTGAGGATGAAAAGTCGCTCATTGATCAGAGAGAGGTGGGAGAAGATGCGCGGTCCTTTTCCAGTGCTCTTCGAGCAGCTTTCCGACAGGACCCGGACGTTATAATGGTAGGAGAGATGCGCGATCCAGAAACAATAACGATGGCAATAACGGCCGCGGAAACAGGGCATCTCGTATTCTCCACACTACACACAAACTCCGCAAGTCAAACAATACACCGTATAATCGACTCCTTTCCTCCTGAGCAACAAAACCAAATACGAGCGCAACTGTCCGCCTCTTTGAAGGGAGTTATATCAAAAAGACTTATTCCCGGCATAAACGGAGGAATAGTTCCGGCTTACGAGATAATGATGACAAATCCCGCGATAGCAAACCTTATAAGAGAAAACAGGACTCACGAAATAAATCGCGTAATAGAGACGTCTGCGGAAGAGGGAATGATAAGCATGAATAAGTCTCTTCTCCGATTGGCAAAGAAGCAAAAAATATCAACCAAAAACGCTCTCACATACTCTCCTCTACCGGAGGAACTAAGAAAAATGATGGAGTAGTTCTATTTATACACCCTTCTTACAAGTACTCCTGCAAGCACAATCACCGCTCCCGTAACAGCAAACCAAAGAGAGAAAACAAGCATACTACCAAAGATGCTCCCCGCCAAGAACTCCAAAGTTTTTAAATCCCCCACAAATGCCGTGGCTGTCATGCTTAGTATGGGATTTATCACGAAAAAAACAACAGCAGAGACCATTACACCCGATCCAAAGAGTATAAGCCCCCTTGATATACCTACAGACAGAAAGTAGGTTACCGCGATAAGCAAAAAAGCAACATAAACAAAAGAAAGATATCCTTTTGCTGCAGTTGCTCCGGAAAAAACCTCCTGAGCCTCTTCTTCTCCAATCAACTCCTTTATCTTTATCTCACTTGGTAAATCAGTTTCTTCCAAGAACTGATAAGCGAAAGCTTCCGCCTGCTCTCCGTTAACTCCGATTTCTTTTTTCTCTTCCTCTGAAAGGGCTTCTATTTCTTTTGTTAGGTTTAAAAAAAGATCGCTCTTTCTTTCTTCTAAATTAATAGTTGCCGTAAGTTCTCCGGAAAGAAGATCATCAAGAATCAGGTCAAGCTGTTCCTCTATCCACTCCTCGTGAAAGGTATTTAAAAAAGCACTTCTTGCAAACTCGGGGTGTTCTCCCAAGAATCGCTCTGCATCATCGTGCAGAGCAGAAGAGATATCACCGATATTTTCGTGATAGTAGTCACTACTTAAAACTGTTCTCTGCAAACCTTCTCCCACTTGATAAAAAACACCAAGTACTACAAGAACCAAAAACAATATTGCTAATCCAAGAAGCTTTGAGTTTGTCATCTGATCTCGTACTCTACTGTAACGTTTACGGTTATATCACTTTCTCCAGGTTCTATGGGAACCTGCCCCTCTACGGCATCCATTCTTTCCTGAATCGGAGCATAATAGTCTCTTTCTTCGGAAAAAGAGATAACCCTTCCCACTTTAACTCCAAGCGCGGAACTTGTTTCTTGCGCCTTTCTTTTGGCGTCCTCTATCGCTTTCTTGCGCGCTTCATTTTTATATTCTTCCTCTTCTTCCACCAAGAACTGCACGCTGTTTACTTCATTTGCTCCTGCTCTCACGGCACCATCTATTAGACTGCTTACTCTTTCCATGTCTTCTATATACGTTTCCACGGAGTTTGTTACGCGATACCCATAAAGAGTCCTCCTGTCCTCTATCTGCTCATACAAGGGACGAACGGTAAACCCTTTCGTTCTTATGTTGTTATCTTCTATTCCTTCATTTTTAAGATAATTTATCAACTCTTCCGCTCTTGTATTGTTCTCATTTAAGGCATCTTCCGTGCTACTATCCTCTGTTACCACGGCGAAAGATACTTTCGCCACATTAGGAGCAACGCTTACTTCTCCTTCTCCACTTACACGCACCGTGCGCATGTGCTCGCTATCAAGTCCTATAAAGCGTGATCTCTCTACTTCGTTGCTTATAAGAACATTTACAAGCACAGTAAGAGAGACAACAAAAACTACCCCTACCACTGTTGAGATTATTTTTATTTTTTTATCCATAATTAGCTACTTTAATTAACTATTTTAAAGATAACAACAAAGTTGTCAGATTTCAATACTTAAAAGAAAATCTTCTATTTTTTTATACGACCCTCTTTCCATTCCCCCGTGACTACTCTCTTCCGGAAAGTAGGTTTGCACTTCAGTGCTAAAAGCTTCCTGCAAAACCTTGGAGTGCTCAAGAGGAACAACAGGATCTTCTCTGGCATGCATTAAAAACACGGGCACGTCCACAAGAGGCGCCTTCTTTAAAGGGGAGTCGTCATTAAAGTCAACTCCAAAGATCAAGCGCGCCCAAAAAAGAGTTGTCTCCATTAAGCTTCTCTCCAGAACAGGAAAGCTGTAGATCTCTTTGGACATCTCACGTATGTCAGCGTAGGGAGAGTTACAAACAACTCCTTTGACAACATCCCGCTCCGGGGCAACCATAACAGAAACCGCCGCTCCCATGGAAAAACCCCACAGAAAAATATTGTCTGCTTCCTTTTCTTCTTCTAAAAAGTCCAGCGCAGCGTGTAGATCTCTTGTTTCTTTTATTCCCAGCGTAGAGTACCTGCCTCCGCTGTCTCCCATATAGCGAAAATCAAACAAAAGAACATTAAAGTTTTCTACAAGGTGCTGTGAGCTATAAAAAACGGAGCCCTTGTCTCCCAAATAACCGTGAAGAAGAACAACGGTAGGCACCTCTTCATCTTTTAAAGAAGGAATAAACCAGCCCTTTAGTTTTACGCCATCATCGGCATAAAAAGAGATGTCTTCATACTCCATACTGTAATCACTCGGAGTAATGGAGCTTTTAAAGACAGAGGGACGCACAAGTGTGTGCAAAGAAAAAAGAGAAACAACAATATGCACAACAACAAGATAAGCCACTACTCCGAGAAAAACATATGTCAACTTCTTCTTCATATTTCGCACTCTAAATTATAGAGGCAGTGACACCTTTCTTCGCTCTTGTAGTAAATTATTATCTCTTCTCCGTTAATACCATCTTCTACTTTAAAACAAGGATTTGCTGCTTTCATCTCAATAAACTATAAAATCACTTACTTTTTCTTTTAATGTTTGTTCTACAATCACTTCCTCGTCCTCAAAAACAAGAAAATTTCTGTCACAAGCAACAAATAAATACCCTCTTTCTTCTTTTATTAGAGCGCTAGAACAGTCTTCCGCCAAAAAGATCTTCTCTTCTATGAACAAATCTCCTTTTTTATGGCCTATCTTGGCAACAAAATGATCATCATCGACAATAATCGCCCACACAGGAGATACGTCAGTAGAAGAAACAATATTAAATCCGTCTATTTCCTCTTCATAATAAGGGTTGCTGTAAAGCCTTTGAGAGCCTATCTTCTCTACTTTTTGCGCATCAAAAAAGTAGGCGCTTAAAAATCCTCCCGCGGTTGTTGACTGAGACTGCAAGACCACCCACTGATCATGCTTTCTGTCCAACCACTGATCTACAAGGTGCTGATTAACTCCTTCTATGTGTGTTTTTTCAATTATTTTTAAATTAGCAGGATCTTTCACGTCCACCGTAAGAATATATATAGGAAACATTATGTTGTCCAAAAGGTAGGCAGTGTCATCATGGATGAATATGTCATGAGCATTCTTTGCCCACTCGCCCACCTCAATATCAACCCTGTCAATCTCCTCTAATTCATCATTTAAAACAACAAGAGAGCTTTCCACGCAAACATAAGCATACTCTTTATAAGTGTCTACTGCTTCCACTTCCTCTCGAAAATCAACAACACTGTCACGCGAGAAAATAGTATTGCTGTCAGTGCTCCAAAAAAAATACTCATCATTTAACTTAAAGATATGCGATCCCTTGTCTTCCTCTTCTTCTTTTTTGCTGTAAGCGTCTTTCTCTTTATTGTAGGCATAGTAAGAGACATTCTTGTTAAGATCAGCAAAAACAACACTCCCGGGAAACCTTTCAGGCTCCTCAGGAGCAAAAAGGAGGATTGCCGCAAAGATTGCTAAAAAAACAATCAGTACTATTAATATTTTCTTCATATGTTTAAAGATTAATCTTAAAGGGTTTCTACGTCAACACAAAATTAAATAGTAAAACATAAATAACAAGCACAAAGGTGGCATTTCCCAACGCCACAGCGCCAATTATATGCAAAAACCTCGCCCTTCCAAGCCCCAAAGCAACCATTAAAAAATCTTGCGGAAGAGGGGCAAAAGAGCTATACATATAAGCCGCAAAAGGTGTTACCCAATAAGGTTTTTTATTTAACCAGCAAGAGAACTTGTCCAAATAACGACTCTCTATAACGGCGTTTCCCTTGTATCCTAAAAGAAAAAACAAAGAATCCCCGAGAGCACACGCGGGGGCAACTACCAAAGCAAGGAGAAGTATGTTAAAATCTCCCGTGCTCATTAAGGTTATAAGAGTGGCATAATAAGGAGCAGAGGCAAACCCGGAAACACCTACAAGAGCCGTAAGAAAAACAAAAAGATAGCCCGTCTCCACGCCTATAACAGAAACCAGTTCTTTCGGAGGAATGATCCGGATAAACGCTATCCACAAAACAAGGAATACGAGAAGTATCCAAAACCCCTTGTATCTTCTTATCATTTATTGTTTACGTAACAAAAAAGCTATATACTCTTCTTCACGTATTACTCTTTGAACGTCCCCCTTCTTAGAAAAGATCCTCAAAAGATACCTGTAATCAACATCGGGATCATTTATAGTATCAATAATAGCCACATACTCCGATCTAATACCAAACAAGGTTTCCACCATCTCCTCAAAGCGTTCTTTTCTAAATTTAGTCGATTCTCCAAGGAAAAGATGAGAAAGAACGATATCAAAGTCCTTTTCCTGTTCAAACTCTCTCAAGTCTACCTCTTTTATATTAAAGTTGCTGCCACTCACCTCTTTTACTTCTGCCATCTTTTTTTCATCACCGGGATAAATGACAGCAATAATATTGCTGTTTTGAAAACTGGAGGTCAAAAAAGAGAGGCTTGTGCTGCCCGATCCAGCATCAAGTATCTCATACTCCCTCTCTTTGGAAAAGTTGCTAAACAGCTTTTCCAGTATTTTTTTCTGAGAATCCTGCATATTTTCATTGTAGCACAAATTTAAATACTGCCAAATCCTTTTAAGATATTTTTCACACCCCTCCCCACATTTACACCAATATAACCCCCTTCAAGAACAAAAAAAGTTTCCTTTTCAAGCAATCTTATCCTCTTTCCAATCTCATAGTAAGTACTGTCCTTTAGTCCTAGCGATGCTATGTCTCCCGCGTACGCATCAAATCCCGCAGAGACAGCAACAACCTCCACGTCTTCAAGGGAAACACCACGAAGCGCCTCATCAAGCACTTGAAGATAAGCATCTTCTCCACACTCAGCAAAAAGAGGAAAGTTAAAACAGTTTTTTTCTGAATAAAGCCCCGTTCCGGGATAGATAAAACGACGGTGCAAAGATATAAAAACAATCCCCTTCTTTTCTGCAAATATCTCTTGTGTTCCGTTGCCGTGATGTCCGTCTATGTCCAAAACAAGAGTGTTTTTACCTAACTTGCTTACGGCAACAGCAATGCTGTTAAAGTAACAGAATCCCTTTGTGGGAGCTCCCAAGGCAGCACCGCTCTTGCCAACATGATGTCCGGGGGGCCTCATCAAAGAAAATCCTCCCGTGCTTGCTGCAGTTATCGCTCCTCCGACAGAGTCAAGAGCATGCTGATAAATCCCTTTATAAGCGGGAGTATCATTATCCTCTATTAAACCCTTTTTTACTTTTTCAACATACTCACGGTCATGAACAAGAAGAACATCTTCTTCTGTAGCATCTTGCGGCTCCAAAAAAGAAAAGCCCTCCAGCAAGGAAAGAGCTTCTTCCACTCTTTTTGCATCCTCTATGTGACCGTTTCCATATTGAAGACAGTCTTTGGAAAAAACTATGTTTTTCATGTTTTAATGAAGTATGCTATATTATAACTTAATGAATAACCCAGAAACAAGAGTTGAAGAAGATCCTCTTTCCAGGGAAGAGGCAAAAAACCTTTTAAAAGAAACGGCAGAGAAGTGGAGATCGCTGTCGTATTCCATATTTGTTATAAAAGAAAAGGCAAGAGAGGTTTACAAAGACTGGAAAAAAGGAAAGGTAGAAGATCCCGGAGAAGAACTGGACAGAAGAATGAAAGAAAATCACTACACATTGGTAGAAGAAAAGATAAACGACATAATCGAAGATTCAGGCGTTTTCTCTTCTTACAAAGAAGTGCTCTCACAGGAAGTTGTAAAAGAGATAGCAAGGAATATTTCTCCGGAAAACTCACAAGTAGAACTACGAGAAGTAATAGCAAGTGAACTCAAGAATAGATTGCAAGAAAATATTGCGCAAGACTTCCTCGAGCCTCTCCTGAGTCAATATATAAAACATGAAATGAAGCTGGAAGGAGAAGAGGCAGAAAAAGTAAGAAGAGAAGCAATAGATCATCTATTAAAGGACATAAACAGAAGTCTTTATCACCCCACAACAATAAAAGAAGAACGCAACCATCTTCAAAAAAGTTGTATGGAGTACTTAAAATCAATAAAATAATCCCCCTCAAAGGGGGATTTAAAGTTCGAGAGCTTTTTTTATCACTTGACTATTGTAGGGCAGTCCCAAGTGGGTACCACCTACAACGCAACTCTCTCCAAAGGCGCAGCTTTCCCAAGGCACAACTCCATCCTCTATAGAGTACACCTGTAAAAGCGGCAACTGATAGCTTTTTTGTCTCTCCAATACACGGTTTAGCTCCGAAAGGGTGTTTCCGGAAACAGTCTTATAAATCATGTTAAACAGCCTTCCTTCTATGCGAAACGGTGATCCCAAGGTAACAACAAGCTCTACTTTTTCAGGCAACTCATAACACACCTCTCTTGCATACACTCCTCCCATGCTCCATCCTATAAGCGTTATTTTTCCTGCTCCCGCCACTCTTTCTACGCGCGAAACAAGAGAGTTTTTCACTTTTTCTCGGTATCCTGTATTCACTCCCATGCCCCATCCATAACAACAGATGCCTTTTTTGTTCAATCTTCTGATTACCGGAAAAAGATAAGCATCACAAGACATAAACCCCGGAATGAACATAACCACTCTCTCTTCTTTCGTCTCGGGAAAATCACTAAACAAAAAACTCAAAAGCTCACGAAAAACCCTTATTTCCGCCAACAAATAACGGAAAGATGGAAAGATCTCAGCCATTTTATCCCTCCTTTTTTGAAAATGAAAAGAACTTAACCTCTCTTATATTTATCACTTAAGCGCACCACATCTTCCTCTTTGAATTCCCCTCTTGAGATCTCCAGAATACGCACTCCTTCATTTCCCGCCTCAGCCTTATGTTCTGATCCTGCTTTTATTTCAAAAACATCTCCCTTGCACCCTCTTTTTACCTCTCCTTCCACGGTCACCAAGCAGTCCCCGTCAACCACCAGCCACGTCTCGTCACGCATCTCATGCTTTTGCAAGCTGATCTCTTCTTTCGGGTCAATACTTATCACCTTTACTGTGCTTTTCTCATTGAGAGCAAGAAGGTCAAAGTAACCCCATGGCTTTTTTACTCTTTTCATGTTTCCTTTTTGTTTATCGCCATCTGCAGCTTATCAGCCATAACTTTGTGCTGAAAATTGTTGTCTAGTATCTGTAAGTTTCTGTCAATCCAACTCTTTCTTTTTCTTTCGTTTTCAATTATGCTTATCGTTTCCATTATAGCATATTTTGTAATCTTAAACTCTTCCAGTGCTACCGTTTTAAAGTTGAATTTTGAGAGATCCTTCTTAAAAACAGGATAAGTGTACACAATAGGCACAAGACCAGAGGCCATTACCTCCAGTAAATTATTCCCGAAACCCTCTATTTCGCTAAAATAAGTTGATATACCCCCCAGGGCGGCAAAAACGCGAGGCACGTCTTCGAACTTAACTCTTGAGCGAGGATTCTCTTTGTCGGCAAATCTTAAAAAAACCTTCTCTGTTCCATATTTTTCACAAAGATCACGATGCAGCTTTAACAGGTTTGCTCTTGTCTTCTCACCCATAAGGCCAACGGGACCAGAAACAAAAAAGTAAACAGCGTTATACTTTCCTCTTTTTGAAAGCTCCCTGTGAAGCCTGAAAATGAACCTTAAAGCAAAGTTTATCCTTTTGCGAGGCACCACTCTTGTGTGTTGCAAAACGAAGAGTGTGCTTTCCAAGCTCTCTCCGCGATCCGCAAGAAACCTCTCAATATCAAGCTCCTTCAAGAACATGCTCTTTAACTTTTCCGTTTCCTTGTTTTTAAGATCAGAGCAAGAAGATATAAACTTATCAGTGGTGTTATATATCACGCTATGATTTAAATTTATAAAACCCCTGTACTGAGGACTCAACGCCATAAAATACTTCTCCGCGTTCGGAAACTGAGTGCTATTTATAAATATCACATAGTCCACGTGCCGTCCGGGAACCC
Source organism: Candidatus Nealsoniibacteriota bacterium (assembly GCA_003553505.1). GTDB lineage: Bacteria > Patescibacteriota > Minisyncoccia > Minisyncoccales > PWPS01 > T1SED10-78. Next base: position 28,730 of record PWEN01000043.1, read on the forward strand.
CTTCCAAGAGATACTCGTATGTGCTTTCAGCCGGTTGTGCAAATTCCTTTCTCTCCATGTGAGAGTCATGCCACCATAAGATATATCGAGGAGGGTTCTTTACGCTTCCACAGTAACGAGAAAGAGCAATGGCAGTAACAAAGTTAACAGGATGAGACATGTTATGAGCAAAAATAACATCTATGTCGTTATCCTCCACAAACCGCTTTATGCACTCCTGGGCTCGACTTATCGCGTTTTCAATCTTTTCTTTCTCTTTCTCTCCATACCCTTTAGAGTACAAACGAAGCATCATCTTGTTAACCTCGTGATCCTTGTGCAGTATCTTTTTTTCCGTAACACAAGAACCTCCTTCTCTTGTTTTTCCTGCAAGATAAAATATATTGCTCTGCGGAATACCCATGTCATTTTTCATTACCTCATCTGCTTGGCGCATGACAATGGATACTCCGTCAGAGTATCCCTGCAATGAGTGTATTATTCCGTAACGTAAGTTTTCAGGAGATTCACTTATCATACGTCCACAAAAAACCATACGGAGCAACGCTGTCCACAAAGGACCGCGAAAGACAATCAAATCTTTTTTTTATTCTTACCGTATAAGGGGTAATATTATGAATACAAGCCATACCGTTTCGCAAGACAACAAGCAGACCGTTTTCTGTGTATGCCTCTTGTCTTGAGTGCGGACAAAAACAGTCGTGCTTTTTTCTTTCTTTTATCATGAAGCATATCCCCTCGTAAAGATCTTTTCTTGGGGAAAAAGAAAGCTCTTCTTCTAATCTCTTTCTGTGCAACTTTTCACGATTAACATCACGAGAAAAAGAAGGATTTTTCTTTCCAGAAGACCCCAATAGACTGTGATAGTAAACAGCAGGAGATCCTTTCAAGGAAAGCAACAGCGAATGAGCACAAAGCATCTTTTCTACACTCCTTTCTAGAGCATCAAAGTAATTTACGTTCACCTCATACGGCTCTTCTTCTCCATAAGAAACTTCTCCAAGACGACACAAAAGATCAGTCCCCTCTTTTCCTAAATACTCTTTTGCGGCGCAAAGGGCAACTCCATCATGAGAAGCAAGAAAATTAAGATCGTTTTCATGAGAACTCTGCAGATGTTTTAAAAGAGGACGTGTGTCTTGCGACAAAAAAGCATAAAGAACAAGAGCGGGAAGAGCAAAGTTGTAAGCAAGAGACTCTTTGCGAAAATTATCAATTATATCCGTTTCCATGTTCACTTCAGAAACAAAGATATCCCCCAGCTCCTCTTTAAGTTCACGCAATAAACAAACAGCTCTGCTGTTTTTACGCAGATCACTTAAAGGCTCCTTGAAAAAGTAAGCTATAGCATCAAGGCGTATAAGTTGTGCACCTTTTTCTTTATAGAAACGCAGCACATCCTTTGCGCTGCAAATGACATGAGGATTGTAGTAGTTCAAATCGATCTGATCACTGCTAAAAGTGGTCCAGTAATGCTCTTCCTTGTACTTTGTAAATAAAGGCGTGTCTCGAGGGCGAAAAACATCATCCTCTGGAAGATCGTTCTTTTTTATATAAAAACCCTCAAACTTGCTATCTCCCTCAAGCGCCCTTTTGAACCAGTAATGATCTGAAGAAGTGTGGTTCAGCACTCCGTCAAACACAAGAGAAAATGATCTGCTGATCATCTCTATATCTTCCCAGCTCCCAAGGAAAGGATCCACTTTATAGTAATCAGAAACAGAAAAACCATCGTCCGAAGTGGACTCGAAGAACGGAAGAATATGTATAAAGGAGAAGTCAGAAAAATAATCAAGAGCAAAGGATCTTAAAGAAGAAAGGGGAAACCTCCCTTCCTCTTTTATCGCATCGGGATAAACAATAAGAAAAACATCTTTATGGGATCTCTTCGACATGAGAAAAAATATTTCGTAGAGAGTCTTCCTCTTTCAGCTCTCCTCTTCTTTTCCACTCCTCTTTTACACTTTCATGTGATTCTTTTTCAATACGAGGAAGGTCACGTTGGGACTCATGCTCTTTGTTTAGTGGCAAATATAAATAAAAATAGAAAGTTGTCGCAACAAAAATAAAGCAAATAAAGACAACAAGAAAAGACATTAAAAAGATATTCCCGGCTAAAAAGAGAATCATCCTTTGAATTGCTCCTTGTTTTTTTATCTCACTCTTCATCTTCTTCTAAAAAGTAAACTTTTAATGACATCTCCCCCAGAATCTCTTCCTCGTCTTTTTCAATATGCAAATTCTCAATAGTGGAAAGCCACTCTTTTGTCTCAACCTCTCTTAAAAACTCCAAAGCATCGGGAAAAGACCCTGTAAACTCTACTTCAAACATGAAGCGCGGCCAAGGAAGGGTGGCCCTGCTTCGAGTTGCATCGATCTCTACCTGAAGATCATTTCTTTCAGCTAACATCTTGAGAGTAGTAGCGGTGTCTATCGGTTTTTTGGGATCTCCAAACATTTTATATGCACGCTCAAGAACAGCCTCCATCTCCTCATACTCCATACTTTTCTTGACCTTTTCATGTTTTTGTGAAAGATATTCCAAGTCCTTCTTCTCCGCAATAAACTCTTGAGACTGCTCTCTTATATCAAAAAACAATGAAAAAGCAAGAAAGGCGCATAAGCCCGCGAGAAGCACAACAACGGCAAGTGATGCAATATAAAGTCTGTTCATTTCACTTCAAATTTGATTAAAAAATCGACATTTTCCGCTTGCGTCCAGCTTCCCGGCGAAAAATCTACGTTAGAAAACTTTTCCTTGAAGCTCTCTTCTACTTCAAGCAATAACTCCCAATCAGATGCCCTTCCGGACAAATTCACGCTGCTTCCATCAAAACGAAAACTGGTAAGATAACAACCAACGGGAAGCGTATCGCTTATATCTTCAAATATAGGTGTTACACTATTATATTCACTATAAACAGAGTCCATTCCGGACATTACTTGATTAAACTCCTTCATCTTCTCTTCTTTTTCTTCTGTATCCGGTATCTCACTCTTTTTCTCTTTGATCAATCGCTTTTCCTTCTTCAGGTCACTTACGCCAAACTCGTTTATAAGATAAAAAGAAAGAGAAAGAAAGAGAAAGAAAAGAAAAAGGAAAAAACAAAAAACAAACACGATCTTGCGCCTCCTTTCTCTTGCAACTTGCACTCTTTGATATGGTGGAAGAAGATTTATCATACACCGTTCTTGAAATTACGAATGGCAAGCCCCACAGCTGCTCCGTAATCCAGAAGACCACTATCACTCATAACACTTCCTTTTTCTACGGAGACCTTGAGCTTACGCGACAAAAACTCTGTGAGTCCTTTTAAGTTTGCCCCTCCTCCACACAAAACAATTTTTTCTATCTTCTCTCCATAAGGAATGAATCCGCAAGAGTTGTAGTAGTCAAGGTGCTTCTTTACAACATCAGCCATCTCGTCAAGTACAGGAGAAAGAGCTTTATAAACATCGTCCGTATCTTCTATTCCGTGCTCCTTCTTTATTCTTTCCGCTTCTTTTAGATCTATACCGCCTCTACGGGATATTTCCCTTGTAAACTCTCCCGAAGAAGTAGAGATATAGCTCGTAAACCTCACCAATCCTTTCGAAAAAACAATCAAGCTTGTTTTGCTTTCTCCAATATCAATCAAGAGCAAGGGGTTTTCCTCTTTTTGCGGAACTACCGCTCTTGCCGTAGCTATAGACTCCACTTCCGCTACTACCGGAAAAAGGCCTGCTTTGACCGTTGCGGAAACATATGGATCAACTATTTTTCCGGGAAGAGCAACAACAAGAACATCAAGATGGTCTTCTTCAGAGGAAACGATCTGAAAATCAATATACATCTCTTCTGCTGGCAAGGGTATATAATCTTCCGCCTCGTACTCTATCGCCTCACGGAGCTGCTTGAGGTTCATTTTGGGCATCTCTACCATCTGAAAAAAAGACTTTTCTTCCGGGAGAGATATAGCAACATATTTGCTTTTCGGTTTTATTTTTTTGGTTATCTCTTTTATAGCAAGTGTTAAAGAGTCCTCATTCCAAACCCTGCCTCTCTTTATGATATCCGTATCAATGCTTACTCTTTCCAAAAAACCGATCTCTCGGCCGCTTTTTTTTAAGCTAGCCGCCTTGAGAGAGGTTTCAGAAATATCCAAACCAAAAAAGTCCATATTTGTATTTAAAAACTGCAACATACTTTCATACTAGCAAATTTTGACAAAAATCAATATACCTCCTCCCAGTGATCTATCTGTATCACAGGCGAGAACTCAGGATAAGTAGACTCTCCTTCAATCATGTATCCCAATCCATACATTATCTTTTCATTGTCCAACGTCACTTCTAGTCCTTCTGTTACACTTATAATATCCATCTTCCTTCCAATAAACCCTCCCTTTATGTTTATTTTTTCCGGCACTCCTGTCATTGTTACCGTGTTTACGGCATAAACAACACCTTCTATGTATCCTTCTTCCTTAAAAGAGTAGTTACCAAAAGAGATCTTCCCTTTTGAAAGAAGTCCCGAAGGACCATCTTGATAATTTGTCTCCACATGTGAAAAACCCTCATCTCTCCTTCCTTTGCTTATCCAACTATAATTATCTCCAACAGTGATGTTTCCGTCTGCAACAAGCGCTCCATTTACCTCCAAGTGCCTCCCTCCTCGAAGATTAACGTGACCGGTAACATAAGTAATATCGTTCTCAAGCACCAACTTCCCTTTTTCTCCCACTTCCCACAGAAGATCATCAAACTCTCTAGAGGAAAGAACACACTCGTCAGAGCACTGATAAGGCGACCCTCCTTCCGGATGACAAACAATGGAGCAATCACTACCGCCTTCCGCCCTGCTCTTAAAAGAGTCCTCTTCATCGGAATCAAAGTCTACCATAGGAAGGGAAACATCTTCCGGGGGACACTGCTCACACTCTTCATAACACTCGTTTCGTGAGCAGATAGCGTTATAATTTATTATCTCACTTCCTCCGCTCGAAGAAAAAAACCCCGTAGCAAGTATCTTTCCTTCAAGCTCTTCCGTATCAGGATCATCGTAAACCGCCAGAGAGCTTCCTAAGCTAAGCGTTATATGATGATTAGAGAAAAGGTTTCCATCATTTATGGTTACTTGCGAATTAATAATGTGAATATTTTCTCCTCCTCTTCCTCCTGAAAAAATAGCAGCATCCTCTGTAGGCCCATCAATACTTCTGAAAACAGCCACCTCCACCTCCCTTTTTGCTTCTCTTTCCATAAAAGGAACAGTTGCCGTTGCCGTGATCTCCGCTTGTCCCACGGCAGTGTTCTCCACAACAACCTCATAACTACCTCCTCCGACACTTCTTGTTATAGAATCAGACCAGTAGTTTCCCTCCCCGTCCGGATTAAGATTACTTGATATAAAGTTGTCGTTCCACTCTGTGTCGTTTTCCAACTTCCAAACGGCTTCATTTATCCCGCTCTCCGCAAGATAATACGCCTTTTCTGCTCCCTCCATGCTGGTCGATATCCTTGTTTCTACCACAGTGCTACTCAAAAGATAAGCCCCTATCGCCATGAGGACGGCAACTATAATCGTGGATATAATAAGTACTGTTCCTTTTTCGTTCATAAGTTTCTCCCAAATATCTTCTTCATTAATGTCACTTCTCTTTCTTCCAGTGTTAAAGTAACAACCACATTTACCGCTCCATCCTCCCATATGGAAACACTCTCAAAATGTTCTCCTATGACACGTGGACTCTCCAGTATCTCTTTTTCAATGCTCTCTCCCTGTGGGGGTGTGGCATCAAAGGGGACATAAGAGTGGGGATCGTCAGAGAAGTAGTAAGCATACATTTTTCTTTTCACTGTGCCGTTTTCATCAAGAAAATAATTTATATAGTAGTAAGAAGTGTCTATAAGATATTCTAATCCAAAGTAATCTTCTTCTTCGCAAAAAGGAGTTCCTATGTGAGCATCTCTTGTCTCTCCATTATAATCAATTATCTTTCTTTTTTCTCCTATTAGTTCTGCAGGTCCATCGATTATTTTTATAAAAGCATCATTATAGAATCCATCCTCTTGCACGGAAGAATCAGAAAGAGTAACAGTATTTCCGCTGCCTCCTTGAGCAACCTCCTTCTCTCTTATCTCATCTAAGTGCCCATCCTGGAAAATTATCTCTTCCTTGGCGCTTTCCTCATCTTGAGGAACAGAGGTGACCACTCTTCTTGCTTGACGAAGCTCCCGTGAAATAGCGTCTAGAAAAACTCTTCCGTTTTGCATCACTTCCATCGTCCTTTCCGACTCAAAATAGACACGACTGGAGATAATCAATACAGAAGAAAAGAACGTCACCATCACTGCAAATATGGCAACCACTATAAGCACCTCCATGAGTGTAAACCCTTTTTTGTTCATCTTTCAGTAATGATCACGGTTAAATTTGTTTCCGCCTCTTTCGAGGTGCGCGGTTTTACGGTGACCACTACCTTTTTCATTCCCGTATCTTCAACACAGTTCTCGTTTTCCGGATCAAAGCAAGAGATTTCCGTCTCTCTACTGTACTCCTCAAACCTTGTTATTTCTCCAAAATCCTCTAGAAAAACTCCTTTCTCCAGATCGTCATACTCTTGAGAAACAGTGCTCTCTATTTGCGCGGATGCTAAAAAAAGAGCTGTGTTGCTTTTTTGATTAAGCTCCACAATTCTTGCTCCAAGAGGGAAAACAGAAACAATAAAAACTACTCCTATAGATATCACTGCCACTCCAATAATTGTTTCAATTAAAGTCAATCCTTTCGACATGGAAAAATCCTGATGGCTTTATTTTTATTAATCTTGAAAAGTCGTGACCTTTGACCATAACCTCTCCACTCTTAAAGACCGCTCCAAAACGAGTAAATCTCGCCTCGTCATAATCATCTACGGCATGCAACTCTACACCCGGAGGAAAAATGTTCTCTCTTATGACCTCATTATCTTCATATCTTATAACCTTGTACGAGTTATTGCTAAAATCAAAGCGTATTCCGTGATGAATCTGCTCTGCGATCGACATCTGTTTTGCATATCGCAGATCACTTACAAGCTCATTTATCTCTCCGGAAACCTCAAACTGATCCCTATAAGCCCAAAAACCGGAAACACCCACGGAAAGAGCGACGGAAATAATAACAACAACCACCAGTGTTTCTATTAAAGTAAATCCTTTGATCATAGAACTTCGAGCACGGAATACATCGGAAGAAGCATGGATATGGCAAAAAATCCTACAAAAACCCCCATCACAACCATTAAAGCAGGTTCAATAATAGAAGTAAGATTCTTTGTAAGTGCAAAAACTTCTTCTTCCAAAAAGTCCGCGGATTTTGATAGCACTTTCGATGTTTGTCCCGTCTCTTCGCCCACCTCTAAGACTTGCAACATAAGAGGAGAATAAAGATGGGAGTGCGATGAAAGAGCATCGGAAAGACTTCCTCCTTTTTTCACTTTTAGAATTGACTGTGAGATAGCTTTCTTGAAATGACTGTTAGAGATATTGTCAGAAACGATCTCAAGTCCTCTTACTATCGGAACACCGGAAGAAAGGAGCGAGCTAAGTGTTCTGGCCGTATAAGCAGAGTTGCTCTTTTTTATTATAGAAGAAACAAGAGGAAGTTTTAAAAGCAAGAGATCTATCAAGTTTTTTCCTTTTTCCGTTTTCATTGTCCACCTTACAACAAAAAAAAGAATTAAAAGCAGAAAAGGGAATATCATCCAGGTGCTGGCCAAAACATCAGCAAACCCTATTATCATCCTTGTGGGGAGAGGCAGGGAAGCTCCCATAGAGTCAAATGTTTCTGTTAAGCGAGGAACCACAAATATCATCATTGCAAATCCAGCGATTATCATCATCACCAAAATAACGCAAGGATAGATGAGAGCTCCTTTTACTTTCGACTTCAGCTCGTGCTCTTTCTCCATCTGCTTTGTTAAAATACCAAGATTTTCCTCTATCGCTCCGGTTTCTTCTGAAAGACGAATAACGCTACGAAACATTTTAGAAAATATCTTGGGATGCATATCAAGTGCTTCAGAAAAGCTCTTCCCTTTGCTTATCTCTTCCTTTATCTGCAAAAGAGCACTTTTCATTTTCTCATTTCTTGTCTGTACGGAAAGTATGGAAAGTGTCCGGGAAAGTGAAAGCCCTCCGGAAAGCATCATTTGAAGATTTCTTGTAAAAAAGATCTTATCCTTTAAAGAGACCCTTTTAGGAAAAAGAGAAACTTTCCTAAAAAGAACGGACTTATTGCTATCATCAAGTTCCTCCACCTTAACAAGAAAGAGATCTTCTTCGCGCAGTTTTTTGGCAAGCTCCTTTTTGTTTAATGCCTCCATTGTTCCGGAAACATCCTTCTCATCCTCTTTTGATTTTGCAATGTAGTGATAACGAGGCATTACTCTATAAGAACTCTTAGAACTTCCTCTATGGAGGTGACTCCCTGTGCCGCTTTTATAATCCCATCTTCAAGCATCGTCACCATTCCTTGCTTTTTTGCTTCTTCCTCTATATTTCCAGATCCCGTCCTTTTTACAACAAGATCCCTTATCTCTTCTGTTACAACAAGAACTTCACACACTCCCACTCTGCCCTTATAACCTTCCGGTGAATCACTCGTTTCTTGCGGACGATAAAACTTGACATCCTTCATTGTTTGATCCTCATTTATTACATTGTTCTCCTTTAAAAGCCAAGTCATTCTTTCTATATCACAGTACTTTGCAAGGTCTTCCACCTCCGCATCATTTAAGAAGTAACCCTCTTTGTGGGAATCCAATCTTCTTAGCAGTCTTTGCGCTATAATAATATTTAGTGTGGAGGAAACAAGAAAAGGCTCTACCTCCATATCAATTAGTCGCGGAGCAGCTCCCGCAGCATCAGTAGTATGTAAAGTAGAAAGCACCAAGTGACCGGTAAGCGCCGCATTTGTCGCCAAACGTGCCGTTTCATTGTCTCTTATCTCTCCCACCATCAATACGTCCGGATCCTGTCTTACAAGAAAACGTAACCCGGCAGCAAAAGTAAGTCCTATCTTGGGGTTAACCTGTGTTTGGTTGATTCTTTTTACTTGATACTCTATCGGATCTTCAACAGTAGATATATTTACTTTGGGAGTATTTAAAACCTTCAACAAAGAGTAGAGCGTGGTAGTTTTTCCCGATCCCGTGGGTCCCGTTACAAGTATCATGCCAGAGTTCTTTTTGAGACCCTCTTTCACCCTTTCAAGAGCTTCCTTTCTAAGTCCCGTCTCTTCCAAGTCCATCGCTTCCGCCGTTTCCGGAAGAAGACGCATAACAACCTTTTCGCCCCAAGAAACGGGCAGTATAGATACACGAAGAGAGTAGCGATAATCCTTCTTTCTGATCTTAAATCTACCGTCTTGCGGCAAGCGATGCTCATCCAGCTTAAGATTGGAAAGAACTTTTATGCGCGCCACAACCCCGGGAGCAATATTTATGGGAAGAGTCATTACATCCCACAAAACCCCATCAATTCTATAACGCACAAGCATCTCTGTCTCCTGAGGTTCTATGTGAATATCGGATGCCCTTCTTAAGATAGCATGTTTTATAAGTATATCGACAACCTTTATCACGGGCATCTCTTTCGCTGTTCTCTCGAGATCCTCTCCCATCTCGCCTTCATCTAATATATCTTTTGCTTTTTCTTCGTCTTCCTCATCAACAACTTCTCCGATCTCCGTCTCCAAGCTCTCTTGATACTGATTTAAAACGTTCTTTATTCCCCCGGAAGTAGTCAAGCGCGGAAGTATCTTCATGCCAGTAGCTTTTTTGATAATCTCTATTACCCTCAAATCTTCAGGGTCTGTCATAGAAACCTCCAACGTCTCTCCTCTTTTTCTGAAGGGAACTACATTGTTCGCACGTGCAAAGTGTTCCGGGATAGTTTTTAATACTTCCGGAGAAACTTTTATCTTTTCTAGGTCAATAAAAGGAATTCCCAGTATGTGCGCCTTAATTCCTATTATTCTCTTCTCGTCAAGAAGATTATCGGCAACAAGCACATCTTCTATCTTTCTTTTCTTTTTACGTGCCTTGCTTTCCGCTTTTTCAAGCTGCTCTTTGCTTATAAGATCGAGATCGAGAAGAAAAGATTTCAGTTTTTCTGCTTCTATTTTCATAAACTTACTTTTATGCTAGCACAAAACAAAAGCCCGAGAAAGTATCTCGGGCAAGTGCTTTTTGTTAGTTTTCAAAATACTCCGGAAACGGATGGCGTATCTCCCCCAGGTTCTCCTCTATCTTACAACTATACGAGAGACCGGGGTGATTAACGTCATTTGGGTTCTCGTAAGTGATCCTTAGCAAAGATATCTTTTCGTCTCCGACAGCTTCAACATCAAAATACGTTTCTACGACAACCTCCTTTTCCACGGTATCCTCTACGCTCTCCTCTTCAGGATTTGCGTGTTCTCCGAAGTCAAACTCAAAGGTTCTCCTTAATTCATCTGTCATGCTCACCCCTTCTTCTTGCACATCATCTTTGCCTGTAAACTCTATCATCTCTTCAAAGTGTATTGTTTCCGGACTCCATGAAAGTTCAGGTTGAGGATAGGGACGTGCTAAGTTGGAAAAAGTACATTCGTTTACATCAGAGTAAAGTCCATGCTCGTTTTTAACTTGTATAGTGCAATCAAAGGTTGTTCCCCACTCTTGCGATCCATCCCAGTCATTGGGAGATATTGTGGTTTCCGTCACGTCTCCATCCTCTAGAAAGATACTTTCTTCTATGCTTCCGTAGGCCGTTTCTATCTTATACCCCTCCGCATCAGCTCCCAACGGGTCGCTGTACTCCCATACAATGGTAGGCACAGAGTGCTCTCCGACACACTGATTGTCTTCTCTAAACTCCACATCCACATCGGAGGGCGGATCAGGAGGAAGCACCAAGAAAACATTATAATCACTCTCTTGACACTCATCTTCATTTTCACAGTCAAAGCTGGCCCATCCAATGGTCCTGTCTCCCCATCCGTATCCTGTAAAACGGTTCCCTTCCAGCTCTATATCGGAAAGGGAGATCCACTCTCCGTTACTCAAAACTTTCGCCCATCCGGAAACATCACCTGATCCATCTATTACTGCTTCACAGTCGCCATCAGGACACCCTTCAAGATCATCGGACTCAAAGCTTATCCAGCCAACATTATCCGACCAGGCATATCCGGAGAGAGATTCCGTGATACTGTTAAAATAAACTCCGTAATCAACCCCTTCTCCGGAATCGTAGGTATTAAAGCAAGAAAAACTTATCCATCCGATATTATCCGACCAGGCATATCCTCTTACATTTCCGGGATCACATCCACCACCTCCCGAAACAAGAGAGAAGGACACCATCAAAAACAAGAAAACAGTTAAAAAAGAAAAAATGGATATTTTTTTAGACATATTTAAATATTTTTATTTTACCTCTACCTTTGCCAATATATCGCCCTTACCCACAAGACCAAATCTACTACTATCCAATGCACTCTGAGTATTATCTCCAAAAAGAAGATAAGCTCCCTTTGGAATAACACCTTCATGGTTTTCTTCGTACAAAGCAATCATCTTCTCGCTTCCCTCGTGTAAAAAATAAGGATCTTCTTCGCTATTTCTTAAAATCTCTCCATTCACCAAAATATACCATCTCTTATCTTCTCTTTGCAATTGAAAACTGTCTCCCGGGACTCCCTTTATGGATTTAATGAGCAAATTCTCGTTTCCAGTATATTGATACAGGATAATATCACCTCTTTTTATTTCATAGCACTCATAGTACCCGAAAAGAGCTTTTACAACATCGCCTTCGCTTATAAGCGGATACATGGAAGAGCCTCTTACAGTCTTAAGCTCTTCTTTCAGCTCACACCCGTTCGAGTCATGCAGATAAAGCACAAAAGCAAAAAGAGCAACAAAGCCAACAAAAACAGTAATTATCTTCCTCATTTAAAACAAACTTTACTCCCTCTCTTTTCTCAGCGACTCCAGTTCTTCTATTTGCTTTTGAACGTCTTCGTCCGTGGGAGGGGTATAGTCCTCTCCTCTTCTCTCGTTCACTATGTTGTTTAATTCCTCTAATTGCTGCTTTTCCTCTTCGGTAAGAAGCTCTTCATCCTCCTCTTCTTCAACCACCTCCTCATCTTCCTCTTTTGGCAGATCAACGTCATAGTACATCTTATAAACAAAAAAGGCGGAAAAAGCCAAAAGCAAGACAACAACCACCAGAACTATTACTTTATTTTTACTCATGTTTTTATAGTTATATTATCTATTGTTTTAATTATCCACATACGAGAGGAGGTGTCAAACTTTTTATTCTTGACAATTTTAAATAATTATGTATACTATTACCATAATCACAAAGGAGGGAAGATTATAAGGAGGGAAAATTAAAAACAGATCTTTTGGAGCCCAGAGCTTTTGCTATCTGGAGTTTATTTTTGTTTTGCCGGAAAAATAATTCTTCCGAAGACAAAAACCTTAATTTTACGAGAAAAAGAAAGATAGGACAAAGATAGGACACAGGAACAAACTCGTAAAATATCTGTAAATTGGAGTACACTAATTACTCCTGCGGTAGTGTTTACCTACTTAAGCACTATGGACACTATATTTAAGAACTAGACTATTAAGAACTAAACACAAAAATGATTAAAAAAATTACAAACTTGATTCTTCTGCTAACGCTAGTGTGCGGAGGTCTTTTGTTTGCAGGGCAAGAATCTTTTTCTGCTTTTAATGATGAAAAGCAGATTGAGAACAATGTTCTTGCTTTTGGAGTAATCGACTTCAAGTTGAGCCCATCAAGTCTTGCTTGGGATCTTGATTCCACCAACGAAAATCCAACAAAAACGATTCAGATCGAAGATGTTGGTGATCTTGAGTTTGAGTACAAAATGGAAGCGGAAACAAAATTGGAATCATGTGATGATCTTGAGATAAGAGTTGATCGTATAGGAGATGAAGATCCCTACTATGAAGGCTCTTTGGGTGATTTTGCCAACACTGACAGCGTTCTTCTTTCCGAGGAAAACAAAGATGATTGGGAAATCACACTAATGAATGGAGATTTTGAAGATAAAACCTGCGAATTTGACTTCGTTTTTAGCGCTTGGCATGTTGAATCAGAAGGACCAAGCAACGGCTTTAGTCGTGAAAGAAAAGTAAGCAATACCGTTAATCTAAAAACATTTGATCTAACGATAGGAACAGAAGGCAAAGGAAGTACAGACCCTGACCACGAAGGATCGCCATACACCTATAAGGCAGGAGAGACAGTTACTGTAACTGCAACTGCTGATGATGGATGGAAATTTAGCGAGTGGATAGGAGACTGTGAAGACCCCTCTGGTGAGGTTTGTGAGATAGAGATGACGGAAGATAAAGAGATAACGGCTTCTTTTGAGAAAAAAGAAAAAGAAAAGTTTTCTCTAGTAATACAGACAGAAGGCAAAGGAAGTACAGACCCTGACCACGAAGGATCGCCATACACCTATAAGGCAGGAGAGACAGTTACTGTAACTGCAACTGCTGATGATGGATGGAGATTTAGCGAGTGGATAGGAGACTGTGAAGACCCCTCTGGTGAGGTTTGTGAGATAGAGATGACGGAAGATAAGAACGTGCTAGCTAAATTCAAAGAATTAAACGATTTTGCTGTAGAAGTTAATCGCCCCGCAAGAGGAAGAGTTTTCATACTGGGAGACCCGATAGACATAGAGTGGAAAACTTCTAATGCAAGCAATGATCCTGAAGATCATGAGGTAGAAATCTGGATCTGTGACACAATACCAGAAAGCGAATTTGATGAAAGTGAAGAAAGACACACTATAGTAGAAGGTGATTACTATGAGTGTCTTCATGAGATAGTAGACAGAGAAAGTGAAGTAGACAATCCTTCAGGAGAAACGCACAACGTCTGGAACCTTCCTTCTTCTACTAGTGAAGAAATTGATTATGGAACTGGAGCAGATCTTGTTTCAAGTGAACTTAGGATCAGGATAATAGTAACGGACGGCGAAAATAAGGCAGAAGGGGTTTCTGATAAGTTCTGCCCCCTCCCTTCCTATAACAACGATTCTGATGAAGATGTGAAGGATGAAGAGGAGGAAGATGGTGACACAGAGGAAGAGAAGAAAGATGAAGAGGAAGAAAAGAAAGACGACAGTGGAAGCTCCTCTGGCGGTGATGACAA
>PWEN01000052.1 GCA_003553505.1 Candidatus Nealsoniibacteriota bacterium
ATGGAAAACAGTTTACCAGTGGCTTGATTATTACAATTATCAAAGGTTACACTTAAGTCTTAACGGGTTAACACCTGAAGAAAAACTAAAAAGTGTTACCCTTGAGTGTTAACTGTACATAGATTAACTCTGTGGCAGAGCTTTTTGTTGTAGCGCTCCCCCCAGGATTCGAACCCGGAACCTCCTGGTCCGAAGCCAGGCGCTCTATCCGATTGAGCTAAGGGAGCAAGAACAATTTTAACTTATAATTTGAATAAAACAAGGATTCACGATAGAATAAAGGGATGAATTTGCCAAAAGAAGTACAAAAAATATTAAGCGATATAGAAAGAAAAGGGTTTGAAGGATATGCTGTGGGAGGGTGTGTGCGTGACACTGTTCGCGGAGTGGAACCGAAAGATTTTGACATTACTACTAATGCTACTCCTCAAGAGATACAAGAGATCTTTAAGAAGAGTTTTACGGGCAATGATTTTGGAACCGTTACTGTTTTTACAGGCTCCAAAAAAGAGAATCTTAAGACGGTAGAGATAACTCCTTATCGTGTTGAAAGAGGGTATAGCGATAGAAGGCATCCTGACAAGGTTTGCTGGGCAGAGAGCGTAGAGGAAGACTTGAAGCGTAGAGATTTTACTGTAAACGCTATGGCGATGGATCGCCTTGGAAACGTTGTTGATCCTCATAACGGAAAAGAAGACTTAAGTAAGAAAATCATAAGAGCGGTGGGCGAAGCGGAAAAAAGGATAGCGGAAGATGCGTTGCGCATGATACGTGCCGTGCGCTTTGCTTGCGTTCTCGATTTTGAGATAGAGAAAAAAACAAGAGAAGCAATAAAAAACAGTGCGCATCTTTTAGAGTCGATATCAAATGAAAGGATCAGAGATGAGTTTCTCCATATAATAATGTCTGAGAGAGCGATGGAGGGAGTGGAAGAGTTGCGTAAGACGGGACTGTTAGAGCAGTTCTTGCCGGAGATACTGGAAGGGTATAAAGTTGACCAGTCTAAGCACCATGTTTATGATTGCTATGAACACTCTATAAGGTCGCTTCAATATGCCGCGAAAAAGAACTTTAATATGCATGTGCGTCTCGCTGCTCTTTTGCATGATGTAGGAAAGCCGAGAGTGAAATCGGGAGATGGAGAGAGCGCCACTTTTTATAACCACGAAGTGGTGGGAGCGAAAATGACAGAGAAGATACTGAAAAGATTAAAATTCAAAAGAAGCGACATAGAGAAAATAACAAAGTTGGTGCGCTACCATCTTTTCTATTACAATGTTGGAGAAGTGAGCGAATCATCGATAAGAAGACTGCTTCGGAAAGTGGGAAGAGAGAGCATTGATGAGTTGCTTGAGGTGCGTATGGCGGATCGTATAGGGTCCGGAGTTCCCAAGGCGGAACCTTATCGCTTACGTCATATGCGTTATATCATAGAAAAGGTTTCCACGGACCCGGTAGACGTAAACATGATGGAGATAAAAGGAAAAGATGTTATGGAGATAGCAGACATCTCTCCCGGGCCATTGGTGGGCAGTATTTTATCGGTTCTTCTTTCTGAGGTTGTTG
This sequence comes from Candidatus Nealsoniibacteriota bacterium, assembly GCA_003553505.1. Classification (GTDB taxonomy): domain Bacteria; phylum Patescibacteriota; class Minisyncoccia; order Minisyncoccales; family PWPS01; genus T1SED10-78. The sequence goes on from PWEN01000052.1 coordinate 1,567, forward strand.
GTGATCCGCAAAGAAATACAAAGGAGTACCTTACAAGAAGAGTGAAAGAGATAAGCAAGATGAAAGAGGAAGTGATACACGATATGGCTAAGAAGGCGAAAGAAGAGATAGACCGCTTTGAAACAAAAAGAGATGAGATGACCAAAAAGAAGTACTGGGTAAGTTAAAACGGGCTGTGGCCTAGCAGCTAAGGCGCCTCGTTCGGGACGAGGAGATCAGGGGTGCGAGTCCCCTCAGCCCGACTTTCTTATTGTTGTTTTTTTGTTATAATACCTTCGTTAGGGCCGATAGCTCAGATGGCCAGAGCGCCGCATTCGCATTGCGGAGGTCGTGGGTTCAACTCCCACTCGGTCCACCAAATGAAAAAAGAAACGATAATCATATCTGTCGGAGGATCACTAATATTCCCGGGAGATAACATAGATGAAGGCTTTATTCAAAATTTGAGAGATTTTGTTTTCGAGTACACCGCAAAGGGGTACTCTTTTTTTCTTGTGTGTGGAGGGGGCAAGATATGTAGAAAATATCAACAAGCCGCTTCTGTTTTTTGTGATAACAACGATGATGTTGATAATTTGGGAATAAAATCAACTCATCTTAACGCTTCCCTTGTCCGTCTTGCTTTAGGAGATATGTGCAAAGAAGAGATAGTTACCGACTACTCCTCTATTCCGGACTTTGATGAAAAACTTGTGATCGTTGGTGGCGGGTGGAAGCCGGGATTTAGTACAGACATGGATGCTGTTATTGCTGCAGAGCACTTTACGGCAGAAAGGGTGGTTAATTTAAGTAATATAACTTTTGTGTATGATAGTGACCCGCAAAAAAACGAGAACGCAAAACCACTGGAAAGACTGTCCTGGAAACAGTACAAGGAGATGATACCCAAAGAGTGGAGCTACGGCATGAACGCTCCTTTTGATCCCATAGCATCCAGAAGAGCGGAGCGTGCGGGGATAGAAGTGGCGGTAATAAACGGCGAAGATGTCTCCCAACTTGAAAACTATGTTCAGGAAAAACCTTTCCGGGGAACGGTTATTGGCTCTGTGAAGAAAAGCTAACAAGAGTCGCTTCTTTCTTGCACAATAGAGATCATTACAATATAATGATTACAGTTAATAAAGTTAATTAAATAAATATATGCTTAACTCCAAAAGAACAGGTGTAATAATAGGCACTGTTCTATCCGTATTCCTTGTTGCTGTAGGTGTTGCCGCATG
>PWEN01000002.1 GCA_003553505.1 Candidatus Nealsoniibacteriota bacterium
ACGGCATAACTTCGATATCATCAGCGGCGAGCTGGCCGCAGCCGATATCTACCTGCGCCTATGCCGCCAGGAGGATGCCGGCGGCAGCATAGATCCCGACCAGCTGGCCTCTGATCTGAAACCCGGCGGCGGCGAGAAGATTGCCGAAGCTCTGGGCATCTGGTCCCGGCACGGGGCCGAACTCTTCTCCCGTCATCCTCACCATCCCCGCCTGGTGGCCGAGATTGAGACCTACCGCGGCTGTCCCCGCCAGGGCCACTGCAAATTCTGCAGCGAACAGCTCAAACAGATCACCTACCAGCGCCGCCCCGAACAGATAATCGCCGAAGTGGAGGCCATAGCCGCCCGCGGTGTGCACAATTATCGGCTGGGCTGTCAGACCGATCTGCTGGGCTACAGCGGCCGCAACAGAAAGCCGTCCGATAAAAAGATAAAGCTCCAGGCCCTTGAGGAGCTTTACAGCGGCATCCACGAAGCTGATGGTGAACTAAATGTTCTCCATCTGGACAACATCAACCCCGGTCCCCTGGCCCGCAATCCCGGCCGGGGCCGCAGGGCTCTTAAGATCATCACCAAATACAACACTCCCGGCGATGTGGCCGCCTTCGGTCTGGAATCGGCGGATCCCCGGGTGCTCAGGGCTAACAATATCGATACCGATGTGGAGCTGACGCTGGAAGCCATCCGCATGGTCAATGAAATAGGGGGCAGAAAACAGGACGGCATACCGCAACTTCTGCCGGGCATAAACTTCCTCTACGGCCTTGAAGGCGAGCGCCCGCAGACCTACCGTTATAATTTCGAATTACTGGAAAAGATCATGGAGGAAGACCTGCTCCTCAGGCGCATAAATGTCCGCCAGGTCAATCCCCTGGGCCGCTATGAATCGGTCGAAGTCGACCGGAACCGCTTCGAGGAATTTAAGCAGCGCGTCAACCAGGAGATCAACAAGCCCATGCTGCAGAAAGTCTTTCCCCGCGGCACACTGCTCACAGGCCTGTGGCCGGAGAAACTGGAGGGCAAACTCACCTATGCCCGCCAGCCGGGCAGCTATCCCATACTTGTCGGCATACCGGGTGACCATATGGAAAAAGAGCAGATGCAGGCCCGGGTCATAGATCACGGCTACCGCTCGATCACCGCTCTGGCCCATCCCTTCTATGTAGATCAGGCCGGCCTGGCAGAACTGGAGCAGATCCCCGGCATCGGCTCCAGCCGGGCCAGCCGCATCATGGCGGAAAGGCCTCAGAGCCCCGAAGAGCTGCGGGAACTGCTGGGCCCTTCCTTTCCCTGGCAGGAATGGCGGGAAATATTCAGCTTCAGCACCGGGGATCGATAACACCATCCACTCCTGATCTGCACCAACCTGCCATACTGGCCTGATCTATTATCCCGGCCTGTCAGATCAGACCTGGAATTGATCCGTCCTTCCTTCCAGATCTTCAGCCAGCTCGGCCAGTTTCTCTGCCGCTTCCACCAGGTCCTGAGTGGAAGCACTCTGCTCCTGGCTGGAAGCCGCCACCTCCTCGGCACTGCCGGAGAGCTCCTGGCTCACGGCGGTGACCTCCTCAACTGCGGCGCTGACCTCACTGCTGCTGGCGGCCATGCTATCGGTACTGGCCACAACTTCCTCTATATGATGATTTAAAGTGTCGACAGCAGTCTCGATCTCCTCGAAGACATCCCCGGTGGAATTGATGGCCTTGACGCTTTTGTCGACGATCGCTTCCGAGTCATCCATCAGCTCCACCGTGTGCTGGACCCTATTCTGAATATCAGCGATCAGTTCTGCTATATCCTCGGTGGCTTCGCTCGACTGTTCGGCCAGCTGTCTGATCTCATCGGCAACCACGCTGAAACCCTGTCCGGCCTCACCGGCTCGGGCCGCCTCGATGGCTGCATTGAGTGCCAGCAGATTGGTCTGCTCGGATATCTCATTTATCATATCCACTATCTCATCTATCTGGCCGGAGAGCTGACCCAGCTCATCTATATCATCGGCTATCTCTTTCTGGGCCTCGTTTACACTTTCGATCTTATCTATGGAGTAGTCTACGAATTTATTTCCTCTATTTATCTCATCTCTGACATCCTCGGCCGAGCTCTCCATCTCCTCCGCGCTATCTGTCAGCCTATCTATCTGGCGGCTGAGAGCTCTTATGCTCTCCTCTGTCTCGTCCATCTGAGCTGTCTGCTCTTCCGCACCTGAGGCCACCTGCTCGATGGCGGTGCTGACCTCCTGTGCCGAGGCTGACATCTCTTCACTCGTGGCCGAGAGCTGCTGACTCTGGCTGCTCAGCTCCTGTGAGGCATCGCTGACACCGCTTATAGTCTCTCTCAGCTCGTCTTTCATGCTGTTGAGAGCATTGACCAGAACACCCCGCTCATCACGCTTATCTATCTCCACATCGTCTATATCCAGATCACCGTCAGCTATCCTGTCGGCAAAGCCCACAGCCCTGGCCAGGGGATTTACTATACTGCGGGAGAAGAAGAAAGAGGAAATGATAACCAGCACGGCAGCAATTCCCAGTATCCACAGTATGCCGCTGCGCAGATTGCCCACGGCGGCAAAGGCTTCATCCTCAGCCATGGTGCTGATGACAGCCCATTCCACACCGGATATCTGCAGGGGCTGATAGGAGAGCAGGACTTCTTCACCGCGGTGGTTTTCAGCGCTGACCTGACCGCTATCTCCGTCCAGAGCTCTATCCACGGCATCGATCTCGATCTCCTCGTCCAGTATCATCTCCTCTTCCATAAAGCGGGAGGAACTGCGCAGCCT
>PWEN01000004.1 GCA_003553505.1 Candidatus Nealsoniibacteriota bacterium
AACGGTCAATATACAACCTATTTAATAGGTTTTCTTATCGAATATTTTAAAATCATAAAAACGGTGAAACGATGAACCATACACCGAAAACCAGCATCAACGCTCCACATGCTGCGAACACCTTCCTCCTGTGCTTATGCCAGTGATCAAGTGTGCTGTGTGATGAATATGTAAGGAAAGTGTCCCAAACCAAGTCACAGGACCAGTGAACAACAGCAAAGACCACTAAAAACAGCACGCCAAACTCCAGAGCCCTAGTTATCAACGCAGCCCCAACTGTTGCCCACCATATGAAGAAATAGGACCTTCAATTATAAATAAAAGGATCACGCTATAACCCGCAAAGAGGATAAGATGTCCGAGGAAGGCGATGATGGAATCGATGAAGTGGTAGAAGACGTATCATCATCTTACCAGGAGAAAGATAACTCCGCTGAAGGATACGAATATGTGGATGACACATCATCATTATCAAAAATCAAAACTGTTCTTATAGCTCTCATACTGATCATAGCAAGCACATCCATTTTTCTTGCCTGGGACTACTCCGGCGACGGTTTGAGCAACCACGAGCAGATGCCCTTAATAGGTGGCGTCGAGGGCAGCTGGATGGAATACGACAGTTCCGGCGACGGCCTCAACGACGGCGAGGCACACGGACTGGGTATAAACCCTGCAGAGTCCTACCCTGCTGTTGCCGCGGCCTACAGAGGAGGCCTGGGTGAGGACGCACTCGAGTTCCAGGGACTCGAAGTGGAGCAGGAGGACCTGGAGGAGGTGGCCAGATACATATCCGAGATAGATGACCCTGAATACCTGGGAGACGTCATAGACTTCCTCACGGAGGAGCCGGAGCATATACCGGAGCTTGTTGCGGAGGACGGACAGTTCTCCGAGCTTGCCTTCGAATACAAGAGAGATCTCAGTCCCGAGATACTCGGACTTATAAACGGAATAGAACTTGATGGGGGCGGGAGGGAACTCGCCGAGAATATCGGTGAGGTGGAAAGGAGAGAGGAATATTTAGATGCCGTCACGGAAGGAAGTCGAGCGTCGATGCTTGCTTCAAGCTTTATACAGGACATGGTTCCGGAGGTAGTTGAACACCTCTCGTCCTTCAGTTACACGGAACTCAACAGGAGCCTCGCCGAAAACATAACACGGCTTCCACCGGGACTCCAGCAGGAGTTCATGGAGTGGGCCACGGACATCGACCACGACTTCGAGCCCGGGGAGCGTATCTCTTCCGTTGCTGGTCCGGAGTCTTACAAACATTTCGGTGACCTGGACCACCTCTACGATGCCAGGGACCAGGCCCTTTTCCTCTCCATGCTGGAGGAGGACGGGAGTCTGGAAGACTTCCTCGAGGAGTACGGGCTGTCCGAGACCGACGTCTCAGGCGACGGGTTCACCAACTACGTCAGCGAGATGTTTGATACGCTCGATACCTGGAAGGAGAACAACGTCTATGCGATGCACTTCAACTCGCTCGGTGGATCAGAGGATATCAGAGCCAACCACTTCAACGCATTCACGGAACTTATGGGGATCCCCGAGGACAACACCTGGGTCTACGTCGACGAGAACGCCACCTACGAAAGGTTCCAGGAGCTGACCGACCAGCTCGAGGACGAGATAACCGACGGCGACATACTTTTCCTCTCCCTGAGAGGCCACGGAAGCACCGGCGGATCTTTTTGTTTCAGTAATAGAGGCGCTGGATACGGAACCATAGCAGAGGAGGTGGACAGCCTCCAGTACGCCCGGGAAAACGTCTCCATGAAGCTTCTGGTGGACGCCTGCCATTCCGGGACCGCCCTGGCAGACGGAGGGCTCGTCGGAGAGGACAGGGTTACACTGACCAGTGCGGGAGCCAACGACGATGCAGGCTCGGCAATCTTTCCCCGACACTTCTGGAGGTCCATGTCCCTCGGACTGGACGATATAATGCTAAGCAGCAGTCTTGCAGCAGGCGGGCCCTGGGGGTTCATCCACGACCACGACAGGAACGGCAACGGCTTCGTCACGGTCGGCGAGGGTTTCAGGAACTACCACGGCCTGCACATAAACCTCGAGGACACCCCGGAGGACTACAGGGAGAAGGCAGACGATACCTACAGGCAGAGGCCCGAGATCGCTGACCCCAGCAACATAGCAGACCAGCTCATCGTGGGGATGCACAGGGTCGACGAGGCCGAAGGCTCTTCCAGATACAGTCATCCCATGTGAACTCCAGCCCTGCGAAATCCTTTTAAACGATGAGACCAATCTATCCTACAGGAAGGTAGTCCTACCCCCGATGCGTGAAAGGATGGAAGATATAGAGAGATGGATAGAAAGGCAGTTGGAGTCCGGTTACAGCGAACAAGAGACATAAATTATCTACCTCATTCGCAACCCACCCGCGTAAACAACCTCGCATCACACGGGATGGATGTTAGATGATTTTGGACCCAAACATCAGCCATCTAGCATCTCCCTTCATGAGGTCCTTCCACCCCAATAAACTCTAATTCTCCGTAAAAAAACCTTAGTTAACCCACTATACCTCACAATCAACGGTAGGTGCTTCATACACGAAACAGCTTGTTAACTGATATCATCCGAGATAGAAGAGATCTCGAAAAAGAATCGAAGATCAAACAAGTGTAAGAAAGGCCCATCCGGGTATGAACGCTGTATCACCATCATAATCCATCCTATCCTTGGTGATCACTATCCCGCCTTCACCATGTTCTTCTTTGAATTTTTTGAGTCCTTTAAGATCGGAAGTGCGGA